>DATNCK010000351.1:0-5130 GCA_035571575.1 Steroidobacteraceae bacterium
GTCCCCGGACCTACGGGGCACGTCCTTACGCACCGCTCCAGCACACTAGCGGGTGCAGAACCACCTGGCCGCGTGCCAGGTCACATTCGATTTAACCGTACGCAGTTTGATTTGACATCGCACCGCGTCAAGCCAGTTCCAACGCACGTTGCTGCAGCGCGTGAATGGCATCGCGACAAGCCGCCGCCTCCTCGAACTCCAGATTGCGCGCATGGCGTTGCATCTCGCCTTCCAGACGTTTGATCTCGCGTTGGATCTGCTCGGGTGTGGCTGCCGGCCCAAGACCCGCGCCCACGCCACTGCGCTTCTTGCCGCCCGACGTGGGCTCAGCGCTCTCGCGAGCGCCCTCCATGATGTCTTTGATGGGCTTCACCACGCCACGCGGCGTGATGCCATGCTCGAGGTTGAAGGTCAGCTGCTTCTCGCGCCGCCGGGCCGTCTCTGCCAGTGCGCGCTGCATCGATCCTGTTTCCCGATCGGCATAGAGAATGGCGCGGCCATTGAGATTGCGCGCCGCGCGACCGATGGTCTGGATCAGCGAACCTTCGGAACGCAGGAAGCCTTCCTTGTCGGCATCGAGAATGGCCACCAGTGACACCTCGGGCATGTCAAGACCTTCGCGCAGCAGGTTGATGCCGACAATGGCGTCGAACTTGCCCAGCCGCAGGTCACGGATGATTTCCATGCGTTCGACGGTTTCCACGTCGGCATGCAGGTAACGCACTTTTACGCCGTGTTCCTCGAGATATTCCGTGAGATCCTCGGCCATGCGCTTGGTCAGCGTGGTCACCAGCGTCCGTTCGCCGCGCGCGCGACAGATGTTGATCTCGGACAGCACATCGTCCACCTGCGTGCGCACCGGACGGATCTCCACAACGGGATCCACCAGGCCGGTGGGCCGCACCACCTGCTCCACCACCTGCCCTGCCTTGGTGGCTTCGTATTTGCCCGGCGTCGCAGAGACGAAAATCATCTGCGGCGCGATGGCCTCCCATTCCTCGAACTTCAACGGCCGGTTGTCGAGCGCGGAAGGCAGGCGGAAGCCGTACTCCACCAGCGTTTCCTTGCGCGAGCGATCGCCTTTGTACATGGCGCCTAGCTGCGGCATGGTCTGGTGGCTCTCATCAACGATGAGCAGCGCTTCGGGCGGCAGATAATCGTAAAGACAGGGCGGCGGCTCACCAGGCTGGCGGCCCGACAGGTAGCGCGAGTAGTTCTCGATTCCCTGGCAGTAACCGATCTCCTGGATCATCTCCAGGTCGAAGGTGGTGCGCTGCTGCAGCCGCTGCGCCTCGACCAGCTTGTTGGCCTCATACAGTTCGTTCAGTCGCAGGCGCAGATCGTCGCGGATCTGGTCGATGGCGCCGACCAATCGATCGCGCGGCGTAACGTAGTGTGTACCCGGATACACCGTGAAGCGCGGCAACTTGGCCCGCACCTCCCCGGTCAATGGATCGAAGCGTGACAGCGTGTCGATGACATCATCGAACAGCTCCACGCGGATGGCGTCGCGGTCGGATTCGGCCGGGAAGATGTCGATGACATCGCCGCGCACGCGGTAGCACCCCTGCGTGAAGTCCACATCGTTGCGGGTGTACTGCATCTCGGCCAGGCGCCGCAGCAGCCCGCGCTGCTCGAGTTTGTCGCCACGCTTCAGGTGCAGCACCATCTGCAGGTAAGCCGCCGGATCGCCCAGGCCGTAGATCGAGGACACGGTCGCGACGATGATGCTGTCCCTGCGCTCGAGCAATGCCTTGGTGGCCGACAGCCGCATCTGCTCGATGTGCTCGTTTACCGAGGAATCCTTCTCGATATAGGTATCGGAAGAAGGCACATAGGCTTCGGGCTGGTAGTAGTCGTAGTAGGAAACGAAATACTCCACCGCATTGTTCGGAAAGAAATCCTTGAATTCACCGTAGAGTTGCGCGGCCAGCGTCTTGTTGTGCGCGATCACCAGCGTGGGCCGCTGCACCTTCTGGATGACATTGGCGATGGTGTAGGTCTTGCCCGAACCGGTGACACCCAGCAGTGTCTGTGCAGCAAGACCGCTCTCGACTCCTTCGATGAGTCGCGCGATGGCCTGCGGCTGATCGCCCGCTGGCGTAAAATCGGCTTTCAACTGAAATTGATCGGAGGACATGAGTGCGACCTCGTACTATAGCGCCATGAGTCTGCAGATTGCCCGGCGCGTGCAACGCGTTAAACCCTCCCCGACCCTGGCCATGACCGCACGTGCAGCGCAGATGCGCCGCGAGGGCAAGGATGTCATCAGCCTGTCGGTGGGAGAGCCGGATTTCGACACGCCGCTGGCCATACGTGAGGCCGGCATCGCCGCAATCAAGAGCGGCTTCACGCGCTACACGAACTCCGATGGCATGCCGGAACTGAAGGACGCCATCATCGGCAAGTTCCAGCGCGACAACGCGCTCACCTACCAGCGCAACCAGGTGCTGGTCTCCACCGGCGCCAAGCAGACGTTGTTCAATCTGTGCATGGCGGTGCTCGATCCCGGCGACGAGGTCATCATTCCGGCGCCCTACTGGGTGTCTTATCCGGACATGGTGATGCTGTCCGATGGGTTGCCGGTAACGCCGGATGCCACCGCCGCGCAGGGCTACAAGATAACGCCGCGCCAGCTCGCCGCGGCCATCACGCCCAGAACACGGCTGGTGCTGCTCAACAGCCCGAGCAACCCCACCGGCGCCGCCTACACGCGCGCGGAACTCACGGCTCTGGGCGAAGTGCTGCTGCAGCACCCGCGCATCCTCGTAGGCACCGACGACATCTACGAAAAAATCTACTGGGCGGATGAGCCCTTCAGCAGCCTGGCGCAGGTAGTGCCCGCGCTGTACCCGCGCACCGTGACCATCAACGGCTGCAGCAAGGGATTTGCAATGACGGGCTGGCGCATCGGCTATTGCGGTGGACCGGCGGAAGTGATTGCGGCCATGGCCACCATCCAGGGTCAATCCACCACCAATGCCGCCAGCATGAGCCAGCAGGCGGCCATTGCCGCACTCAGCGGACCGCAGGACGAAGTGGCGCGCATGAATGAATCCTTCCGCCAGCGTCATGATTTCTTCGTGCAGGGATTGAATGCGCTGCCGGGCATCCGTTGCCTGCCCGGCGCAGGCACCTTCTACGCCTTTGCCGATGTCAGCGGCGCCATGCAGCAGCATGGCTTCCGGGACGACAATGCCTTTGGCGAGTTCATCCTCAACGAAGCCCTGGTGGCCGGCGTGCCAGGTTCGGGCTTCGGGGCGCCGGGACATCTGCGGCTGTCGTTTGCGGTAAGCATGGAGACCCTGACCCGCGCCCTGGACCGCATAGGCAAGGCCCTGGCGAGAGGGCCGTCACGGGCCGCCTAGCGCCCGTGCCCGCGACACCCTCCGCAGCTTGACGGCGGCGGCCGGTTCTTGAAGAATCGCGGCCTCTTTTGAGCGGGCGCCCGCCCGTACCGTGTTCCCTGGTAGCTCAGCGGTAGAGCGTCGGACTGTTAATCCGTTGGTCGTTGGTTCGATTCCAACCCAGGGAGCCAATCACTTCAGTGACTCGGTGGCAGGTGCCTCGTGGGCGCCTTAGACTTCCCCTGCGCCCGTCGGCCATTGTGCCCGCGGCGGCCCCCGCGGGCAGCGACGCGCACACGCCAGGAGGTAGGTCGTGAATCGACTCAAACAGCTTCCACGCCTGGGTCTCGCAGCCACAGCGCTGCTGCTCCTGCAGATGCAAGATGCTGCTTTTGCCAGTGTGGATCCGCGTCCGGCATACGAAATGGAAGAAGTGCAGGTTCTTGGCGCGCGCGTCAAACTCAAAGAGCTGCGCGCCGAGATCGTCAGGACTGAAGACCAGTTCTACACCGAGCTCAACAAGCTGCTGGACGATCCCGAGATGCATGTGAACTGCGAGGTGGGACCGCCGCTCGGCACCCACCTCAGCAAACGGGTCTGCCGACCGCAGTTCGTCGCCACCGCCAATGCGGCGTACGCACGCGAAATGATCCAGGAACTGACAGCGCGGAGCCTGGCTACAACCGGTGGCTCATTCGTGGAACCCGTGTCCCCGGGAATCGCCGTCGGAAGCAGCGAAATCGTCTTCCGTAGCAAGGTGATCGGACTGCTGAAAGGCAGCCCGACTCTGCGCGAGCTCGCACAGCGCCGCGCAAAACTCGAAGTCCTGCTCAAGGCCGCGCAGAAAGCGCACTTCAGGGGCAGCAAGCCCGCCTCGGACGGCTGAGCGCCGAGCTTGCCGATCTTTAGGCGCCCTTGGGTACGGCGCGCTCCAGCCAGGCACTGGTATCGCCGTGACGATCGGTTTCCACTGTCAGCCGGTATCCGCTGAAGCGACGCATCGCTGCCAGGGTGGGGCCGACGTGGCGCGTGGCCACCGGCATGCGTGGCGGCGGTTCCACATAGTTCGGCAACTTGAGATTGTGTATGGCCATGGGCTGCTCCTGCACCGTGGCCTCGAGTGTTCGCCTCGAGCCCCGCAGCCTCACATCGGGCAAACGCTTAAGCCTGAGAATCCTTGTGGATTCTGTGATGCGCGCCCGTCGCCACCTCTCGCTGGAACAGCGCCGCAAACCGAAAGGCGTAATCCTGGATGCTGGCGTCATAGCGCGGCAGCCTCCAGGAGTACTCGCTGGATGCCGGATCGATGGGTCGGTTGGCAAGCCGGTCGCCCCATCCATTGTGAATGGCTTCGTGGTTCTTCATCAGCGGTTGAAAGCCCACCGCCTCGATGTCCCGGCGTATGTGGTCCGGGTGAAAGGCGGTCAGCGCCAGCAGGCTTTCCGCACTGGCGGCTGCCCCTGCGATTGCCAGACGTTGCTCCCCGGGCGTGACGTAGGTCAGCGCATTCATGATCAGCACGGCATCGAAGCGGTCTTCGGCCTGTTTGCGCACAAAATCCATCGGCGGCAGAAATGTCACCAATGCCCTGGCGGCATCCGGTACGCGCAGCGTCGCGCCCTCCTGTGCGAACCAGCTGCGCTCCGCCTCCGTCAGGCCGCGTGCCACGTCCATCGGATATTCCGCTTTGCGCGCCAGCTCGAGGAACTGCGGATTGATGTCCGTGGCGTGAACTTCCAGTTCGAAGGTGCCCGCGCCATGGTGCAGATGCCACATCGCCAGG
>DATNCK010000352.1:0-3036 GCA_035571575.1 Steroidobacteraceae bacterium
AGCTCCGGCGTGATCACGCCCTTGTGCTGCTTCGCGGCCTGCGCGCGGAACGCAGCAATCTCCGCCTCGGTGAGCGGGGTGACCTTGTTGTCGCGCACGCGACGCGGGCCTTTGCCTTCGGCAACCAGCCGCTTGGCATAGGCGATCGCCGCAGCGCGCAGATCACCCTCGGCGATCTCATCCACCAGGCCGAGTTCCTTCGCCTGCGTGGCGTCCACAGGACGGCCGCCGAGGAACATATCGAGCGCCTTGGCGGCGCCGATCAGTCGCGGCAGGCGTTGTGTTCCCACGGCACCCGGCACCACGCCCAGCGTGATCTCAGGAAAGCCCAGCTTCGCCCCCTTGTCTGCGATGCGATAGTGACCGGCCAGCGCCACTTCCACTCCACCGCCCAGGGCGGTGCCATGCAGCGCCACCACGATGGGCTGCGGCAGCGACTCGAATTCGGTGAGCACATTGCGCAGTTCCGGCGGCGCCATCACGCCCCCGAATTCGCTGATGTCGGCGCCGGCCATGAAGGTGCGCCCGGCGCAGATCAGAACTACCGCCCTGGCATCGCGATTGCCGGCCAGATCACGGGTGATAGACAGCAGACCGCGGCGGATGGCTGCCGAAATGGCGTTGACCGGCGGACTGTCGATGGTGATGACGGCGATGCCGTCTTCGAGGCTCAAGCTGATGGGCTGGGACAAGACTGGCAACTCCGTGGACGCGCAAAAAGGGCCGCGTATTCTAGACCAATCCGCCCGGCCAGGTGATCAGGTAACGAGGTGAAAGCGGACGATGGCAGCATCCCGCTGCCGTTCCGCCATGCCGATGAATATCCCCTTGTTCAGCCACTCATGCGGCCCTCGCGGGGCCTCGAACTCTGCCACGGAGCGGAAGTAATACTCCCCGGCGGCAACCTTTTCGCCACGGAAAATCCGCTCCATGACCTCAGGGGGTCCATGCCGCAGGCCACGGTTTATCACCTGGATCAGAGCACCATCCGCGGCGCGGATGGTGTAGCGGGCCTCGAGCGACAGCACGCCGTCGGGTCGCACGTACTGCCAGTCCGCCCCCCCGGGCAGCACCTCGCCCGAGAGACGCTCGCCTTCCACGCTGCCGCCCAGGATGGGCACGATGCGCCGCAAGCCATGCGAGCTTTCACCCACGACCAGCGGCGGCGCCACGGCAACCCGCGCCTCGAAGACAAATTCCAGCGCCAGGCTCATGCGCCGTCGGCGTTGGTAGACATGTAGCGATACACCCGCTGCAACACGTCGAGCATCACGCGGCGCTCTTCCGGACTCATCAGTGCGATGAGGCCCAGCTGATAGCGCTGCGCCACCGGCATCACTTTCTGATATAGCGCACGACCGGAGGGCGTGATGCTGACCATCACGCGACTGATCGACGAGGTCGTGCCGTCGGCCGAGCCACGCCTGTCGGCAGGCACCAGCTCGGAAGCCACCAGGCCCTTGCCCTGCGCGGAGCGCAGGGTGCGACTCACCTGACCCTTGTCCATGGTGGTCATCGCCGTGATGTCGGAAAAAGGCAGCGGCGAGAAATTCGCTACCGTAGCCAGCAGTCGCCATTCGGGCACGCTCAGTCCCGCGGGATCCAGATATTCGCGTGCCACGCTCGACTTGGCGACGCTGGCCAGCCGCAGCAGATGGAAGGTGAGAAATTCATTGATCTTGAGATTGGCGCCTTCATTGCCAGGTTCATTCCAGGCGCCATCGGCTTCCGGCCAGAGCTTCACCATAGTTCTACACGACCCTGTGTATGTTCAGTCTTAGTTTGCCTGCTTCCAGTCGCCTGGCATCCAGCCGGCCGAGATACAGCCCCTCAGGGCATGCCGTTGCAGGCCCGCTGATCAGTTGCAGATCGGGACTCGTTGGAAAAAGCGCATCCCAATGTCCAGACGCATTCTTGATGGCAACCGTGGCGCTGTCGGCCACATGGATGCGCAGTCCGTTCGCATCCTGCAGGTCGTAGTGCGCGCTCAGGCGCAGCGCGCCGCGCGCTGGTTCCTGCGACCACTCCAGAACACCGGGGAGCACTTCGCCATTCAGCAATGGACCGCGCGCCTCGCCGCCCAGAATGATTGCGTTGCCTGTCAGTGCGGTGACGGGTGCGGCAAGGCGCAGACGCAGCGCGATGTCCAGCATCCACTCGCTCCGGACCGCTGGCGTGTCGTCTGAAATCGGCGCCATCACGGCCCGCGCGTGCGATGACAGCAAGGAAACAACCGGCGCTGCACCGAATGAAGCGAGCACCTGCCGGCGTGGTAATTGGTATCGAGGCATTCCCTTACCCCCGCACACGCGCGTCGAATATTGCATTGCAGAATGCGCGGATCATCGTAGTGATGTCAACCAGCCGCAGTAAACCAAAGGAGTACTCTCATGCCAGCGCCCGTTAGTCCCACAGATCGCTGAAAGCTTACGCCGTCATCACGCACTCGGCCTGCGGCCTGCAATTCCGCGCAGCGCAATTCCCAGTGCCGCAAATGCACTGCCTGTGATCAGCTGACCGGCAATATGTGAAGCGTCTCCTCCCGCAGCGCGACTTCCACAGTCACACCGGGCGAGAGTCGCAGAGCTTGGATAAGCCGGTAAGGTAATTGCAGCTCAAGCGATTCACCGGTGCCCTGCAATTCGGCGACTAGTCTCGCCTGCTCTCCGAGAGGAAGAATGCTGCGCACAGTAATGCGACAACGATTGCGGCTGGCGGGCAATGTCGGATAACGAATCCCCGGCAGGCGCACGGCCGCATTGGGCACGATCCAGCGCACATGACTGCCCACCGGCCTGGTCGCGGATTGAATGGCAACCTCCAGCTCCCCGGTGCGAATCCAGCAGATCCCCTCTCCCGCGTCATGGCGCAGCACTTCTCCATCCAGAATATTCGAGATGCCGACCATGCGCGCCGCCGCTTCGCTGGCCGGGCGCACCATCACCTCACCCGGCGTACCGGACTGCAGCGTCCGACCCCGATCGAGCAAGGTGATCCGGTCAGCCAGCAGCAATGCCTCGGTCAGATCGTGCGTCA
>DATNCK010000353.1:0-2258 GCA_035571575.1 Steroidobacteraceae bacterium
TGCCAGCCGCTATCGCCCTGCGGCCGAACTGGAAGCCGCCTGGCAGCGCGAACCACTGCTGCGCACGCGTCGTTTCCTCGAACAGCAGGGCTGGTGGAATGAGGAGCGCGAAGCCGCGCTACGCAAAGACTGTGCAGCGCAGATCGATGCCGCCGTGCAGGCCTACCAGGCGCGCACCGCGCCCGGCGTCGACGCCATGTTCGATCATCTGTTTGCACGGCTGCCGGCCAACTTGCAGGAACAACGGGACATCGCACGCCAGTACGGCGCTGGCGAAGCGCACTAGCCATGCCCCGCGTCACGCTCGTAGAAGGCATCAACCTCGCGCTTGCGCGCGCGCTGGCCGATGACCCCGATGTGGTGCTCATCGGCGAGGACATCGGCGTCAACGGTGGCGTATTCCGCGCCACGCTGGGATTGCAGCAACGCTTCGGCAAGATGCGCGTGCAGGACACTCCATTAGCCGAAGGACTCATCGGCGGCATGGCCGTGGGCATGGCATCGCAGGGCCTGAAGGTGGTGGCCGAAATCCAGTTCATGGGTTTCCTGTATCCGGCGCTGGACCAGATCGCCAATCACATGGCGCGGCTGCGCAACCGCACACGCGGGCGGCTGACCTGTCCTGTGGTCATCCGCATGCCGCATGGCGGCGGCATCCACGCGCCCGAGCATCACTCCGAGAGTCTGGAAGTACTGTTGTGTCATCACGCCGGATTGCGCGTGGTGTGCCCCTCCTCACCGGCGCGCGCCTATGGTCTGCTGCTGGCTGCGATCCGCGATCCGGACCCCGTGATGTTCCTGGAACCGACACGGCTCTACCGGCTCGCCAAACAGGACGTGCTCGACGATGGCCAGGCGCTGGCGCTCGACACAGCCGAGGTATTGCGTGAAGGCGACGACGTCACGCTGGTGACCTGGGGCGCGATGGTGCACGACACCCTGCGCGCGGCCGAGCAGCTGATGCAGGAGAAGATCAGCTGCGAAGTCATCGATCTTTCGAGCCTGTCGCCGATCGACCACGACACCATCCTCGAATCGGTGGCGCACACCGGCCGCCTGGTGATCGTGCACGAGGCGGCACGCAATGCCGGGCTGGGCGCGGAAATCGCCGCCACCGTGGCCGAGAAGGGCCTCTATGACCTGCTGGCGCCGATTGCACGCGTGACCGGCTACGATACGGTCATGCCGTACTTCGCGCAGGAACGCGCCTATATTCCCAGCGTCGCCCGCATCATCGATGCCGTGCGACACACGCTGCAGGACCAGTCATGAAACGATTCAATCTGCCGGATCTCGGTGAGGGCCTGCAGGAAGCCGAAATCGTGCGCTGGCACGTGGCCGTCGGCGACACCGTGGCCGTGGATCAGCCCATGGTCGCGATGGAGACCGCCAAAGCGGTGGTGGAAGTACCGGCGCCCTTCGCTGGTGTCGTCACGGTGCTGCACGGCAAGCCTGGCGACACCATCGCCACCGGTGCGCCGCTGGTCGACTTCCAGGGCGATGAGGCGCCGACCGCAAAGCCCTTGCCCGCTGCGAGCGCCAAAGCCGTTGCCGAGGCCGTGTCCCAGGGCGGTGTGGTCGGCCAGATGCCGGAAACGGATGAAGTGCTCACCACCCCCAGCATCACCGCACGCAGCAGCCGCGGCCGTGTGCGGGCCGTACCGGCCGCGCGCGAACTGGCGCGGCGCATGAACGTGGATCTGGAAAGCATCACGGGCAGTGGCGCCAATGGCCTGGTGACGCTCGATGATGTGCTGGGCGCTGCGCAATCCGGCGGCGGTGGCAGCCGGTTGGGCCTGGCCACCAGCGCCATGCGCCCTGCCGCGCATCTTTCCGAGACCGGCGAGCTGGAAGTGCTGCGCAGCCTGCGGCGCGCCATGGCGCAGAGCATGACGCTGGCGCGTGACAATGTCATGGAATGCACGGTGTTCGATGATGCGGACATCGAAGGCTGGCAGCAGGGTGGCGACTACACCGTGCGGCTGCTGCGCGCCATCGGCACCGGTTGCCGCGCTGAACCCGGCCTCAATGCCTGGTTCGACGGCACCACCCAGGGCCGACGGCTGTTCCATCACATCCAGGTTGGCATTGCCGTTGATACGCCCGATGGCCTGCTGGTGCCGGTGATCCGTGATGTGGGCAACCGCGATGCGGCCCAGTTGCGCGCCGAGGTGAACCGCCTGAAGGCAGGCGCGCGCGACCGCACCCTGCCACCCTCGGACCTGCGCGATTTCACGTTCATGCTGTCCAATTTCGGC
>DATNCK010000354.1:0-2383 GCA_035571575.1 Steroidobacteraceae bacterium
ATCGAAGGAAGCGAACACGCGCTTGAAGCCGCGCGCATGCGGACCCGTCTCGACCCTGGCGCCATCGCTCAGATGCCACTTGCCCACCATGTAGGTGTTGTAGCCGGCATCACTCATCAGATCGGCCAGCGAGGCGATGCGGAAATTCAGGTAGCCCTCATAACCCGGCTTGCCCTTCTGATCGTCGCGCGTGGGTGCGCCCATCACGCCGAGACCCGCGAGGTGATGATCCATGCCTGACATCAGCATGGCGCGCGTGGGCGAGCAGGTCATGCCGGCGTAGAAATCCGTCAACAGCATGCCGTCCTTCGCGAGCGCGTCGAGATTCGGCGTGGGAATCTCGCTGCCGAAGGCGCCCAAGTCGGCGTAGCCCAGATCGTCGGCGAGGATGTAGAGAATATTTGGCCGCCTGGCGGCTGCCACCTGCGTCGAGCCGGCGCCCGGCTTCTGCATGCAGGCGCAAAGCGCAGTAGTGACCAAAAGCGCTGCTGCGGCAAGCCGAAGCAGCCTCGTCATGACTTTACCCTTGTAATCTTGCATAGAGCCCCCCGTGACGCCGGCAGCGTACATAAAGAAAGCGTTACCGGTTTGGTCCGACAACGCTTCGAGCCCGGCGTAGGTTATCAGTTCAGCTGCGCGCGGAAAGTCAGCCGGATGTCGCGGCCCGGCAGGATGACCTCATCCTTGTTCAGTGCCACGGCGTTGCGCTGCACGCTGTCTGTCAGGTTCTTGCCCACCAGCGCCAGCTCGATGCCCTGGTGTTGCGACCAGGGGCGCCAGGCCAGCTGCGCATCCAGGGTGGTGAACGCGGCGGTCGGGGTCTCCGCCTCGCTGACCCGCGACTGACGGCCCGCATATTTGACGAACACGCTGGCATCGATGCGCTGGCGGTGCCAGGAAAGGCCGGCGCCAAGGTGGTAGGGAGGAATGCGTGGCACGGGACCCCCGTCATCGGACAACGAGGCATGCACGGTGTCGGCCAGCAGGTCCAGATGCAGGTCTCCGGTCGCATGCTGCAGCAGCTCGATTTCTGCATGCGCCTCCGCGCCGCGGAACAGCGCATCCTGCTGGGCGTAGAACAACTGCTTCAGGTCTTCACCATTGCCGATGGCGCAGTTGCCCTCCTCGTCGCAGGTGCGTCCCGTCAGCGCGCCATAGATGTAGTTGTTGAAGCGGGTCACCCAGATCGCACCGTCTGCGTGTACGGGGCCACCGCGCCAGCGCAGTGTCATCTCCGCAGAATTCGCACGTTCCATGTGCAGCTCCGGATCGCCAGTCTCATAGGTCAGCGGGCCGTCATGCGGGCCACGCGCAAACAGCTCGGTCTGCGCGGGCGCGCGCGCCGCCGACGAAAGCGCCAACCCCAGGCGCCAGTCCGTATCCAGATCGCGCACCAGTCCCACCGAGGCGCTGATCGGCGTGAACGTGAGCGAGGTGGCCGTGTCGTCCGGCGCCGTGCCATCGATCTGCACATGCTCCACGCGCGCGCCGAACTGCAACCGCAGCACATCACTGAGTGGCGCTTCGGCAAAGCCGAACACCGCCTGGTTCTTCGTCGTCGTGGGCAGCAGGTATTCCTGCCCTTCTCCCAGCGCCGAGAAATCCCGCTGCTGCAACTGCACGCCCAGCGCCGATTCATTCAGCCAGCCCCACTTGCCGGCCACCGCTTCGGCGCGCGTGTCCCATTCACGATCCTTGAAGGTCGACAATGCCGCACCGGTGTCATCGCGTTCGCTGTGCGCGTAATCCGCCCAGCCGCCATCCACGGTCAGACTGCGCCAGGCGCCGGTGTCCAGACCGAAGGAAGAACGCAGCAGCAGCTTGTTCTGGTGCATGTCGATGTAGCTGTCCTCGCCCGGGATGCCGTAGCGCGATTCGTGACGCATTACGCCGAGGCCGACGCGATCCTCGCCATCGATCCATGAACCACCCAGCGATGCGCCCTGGCCATGCAGCCATGAATTCCCCAGCACTCCATGCGGCGTGTCGTAGTCCTCCGCGTGCCGGCTGAAGGCATCGGCATGCCAGGCGAAATTGCCGACGCCATCGCTGGCCTGCCCGGCGAAGTCGCGGCTGTCGGCGCCGGTGCTGTAACCACCGGTCACTTCGGCATTGAAGGCATCGGGCATGCGCGTGGGCACTCTCTGGCTAATGGCATTCACTACGCCGCCGATGGCCTGACTGCCATAGCGCAGCGTGGCCGCACCACGCACCACTTCGATGCGCTCGGCCGTGAAGGGATCGATGGGCACGCCGTGATCGGGCCCGACATCGGAGACGTCGAAGCTGCCGATGCCATCCTCGAGTACACGCACACGATTGGCATCCATGCCGCGGATCACTGGCCGGCCCGCACCGGCAGCGAAGCCGCTGCTGGTCACAC
>DATNCK010000355.1:0-11548 GCA_035571575.1 Steroidobacteraceae bacterium
TCCGCAGCTACCGCGATCTGCCGCTGCGCTTCGCCGAGTTCGGCAAGGTGCATCGCTACGAACCTTCGGGCGCGCTGCATGGCCTGATGCGCGTGCGCGCCTTCACGCAGGATGACGCGCACCTCTTCATCACGCCGGACCAGATCACCGAGGAGTCGGTGAAGGTCACGCGGCTGATCCTCGACATCTACAAGGATTTCGGTTTCGAGGATGTGCGCATCAAGTTCTCTGACCGTCCACCCAAGCGTGT
Source organism: Steroidobacteraceae bacterium (assembly GCA_035571575.1). Classification (GTDB taxonomy): domain Bacteria; phylum Pseudomonadota; class Gammaproteobacteria; order Steroidobacterales; family Steroidobacteraceae; genus ZC4RG30. Next base: position 251 of record DATNCK010000355.1, read on the forward strand.
CGGTGACGATGCCGTGTGGGACAAGGCTGAGACGGCGCTCAAGGCGGCCGCCACAGCCGCCGGCATCGAATACACGCTGAATCCGGGCGAGGGCGCCTTCTACGGCCCCAAGCTGGAGTTCGTTCTACGGGATGCCATCGGCCGCGACTGGCAGTGCGGCACGCTGCAGGTGGACCTGAACCTGCCGGGCCGGCTGGGCGCGCACTACATCGACGAGCACAGCCAGAAGCAGACTCCGGTTATGCTGCACCGCGCCATATTTGGATCCCTGGAGCGGTTCTTCGCCATTCTCCTGGAGCATCACGCGGGCCGGCTGCCGGCGTGGCTGGCGCCAGTGCAGTGCGCCGTCATGGCCATCACCGACAGGCAGGCACCGTATATCGAACAGACGGTAGAAGCCCTTAAAAATCAGGGCTTTCGCGCCGTATCCGACTTGCGGAACGAAAAAGTGGGCTTTAAGATCCGCGAGCACACGCTGCAGCGCGTTCCGTACCTATTGGTGGCGGGCGACAAGGAAGTAGCAGCGAACCTGGTTTCCGTGCGTACCCGCAACGGCAAGGATCTGGGCACGATGACGCTCAACACGTTCATGGAACGTCTGCGCATCGAGCTCGATAGCCGCGGCCGCACAGTTTTGGAGGATTGATCTATCGCTACATCAGCCAAGCGCGTCCGGCGGAATGAAGAGATCACGTCGCCGCAGGTGCGGGTGATTGGCGCGGACGGTGAGCAGGCAGGAGTGATGACGCGCGCGCAAGCGCTGCAACTCGCCGTAGATGCCGCTCTGGATCTGGTGGAAGTGTCGCCCACGGCCGAGCCGCCGGTGGTGCGGGTGATGGATTTTGGCAAGTACCTGTTCGAACAGAACAAGAAAGCCCACTCTGCCAAGCGCAAGCAGAAGCAGATTCAGGTGAAGGAAGTGAAGTTTCGTCCCGGAACGGAAGAGGCGGATTACCAGGTCAAGCTGCGTAATCTGATCCGCTTCCTGTCCGAGGGTGACAAGGCCAAGGTGACCATGCGTTACCGCGGCCGAGAGATGGTGCACCAGGAGATCGGACGCCGACTCCTTGCGCGGGTTTCCACCGATCTGGCAGAACATGCCGTGATCGAGCAGAACCCGCTCATGGAAGGCCGGCAGATGGTCATGGTGTTTTCACCAAAAAAGAAGTAGCTACGGAGCGCAAGTCCGTTCTTGGTAACGGACCCAGGCGCGGTAGCTCGCCCTCGAGCGGGCAGTGGCATGGTGCCGCTGTCTTGCGAAAGGAATGCTAGAAAAACTGGAGTTGAGTCATGCCCAAGTTGAAGACCAACCGGGCGGCGGCGAAGCGTCTGCGCAAGACCGCCAACGGTTACAAGTCCTATTCCGCCGGACGGCGGCACAACCTCGGCCACAAGACCCGCAAGGTCAAGCGCAAGCTGCGCTCGGGTGGTTCGAGCCTCATTCACAAGAGCGATGTCGGCCGCGCCGTTGCGCTGCTGCCCAACTCCTGAACCGAGGTAAACGAACATGGCACGAGTAAAGCGTGGCGTCGTCGCTGGACGCCGTCACAAGAAGGTCCTCGCCAAGGCGAAGGGTTACTACAACGCCCGCCGCAAGGTATTCCGCGCGGCCAAGCAGGCGGTCATCAAGGCAGGGCAATATGCCTACCGCGACCGCAAGCAGAACAAGCGCGTGTTCCGCACGCTGTGGATCGCCCGCATCAATGCGGCGGCGCGCGAGCAGGGGCTGACGTACAGCCGGTTGATGAACGGCCTGCTGAAGGCGGGCATCGAGATCGACCGCAAGGTGCTGGCCGAGCTGGCTGTGCACGATGCGACGGCTTTTGCAGCCATCTGCGAACAGGCCAAGGCCCAGCTCAAAGCCGCCTGATCTGCCACGCGTTGGTGCCCACGACTAAGTGGTGCAAGAGGTGGCAATGGAGTCGCTCACCGAGCTGACCAGTCGTGCGCTGGCGGAAATTTCCGCCAGCGCTGATGTCGCACGCCTGGACGAAGTGCGCGTGCACTGGCTGGGCAAGAAGGGTGTGCTCACCGAGCAGCTCAAATCCCTGGGCGCCATGCCCGCGGAGCAGCGCAAGGAAGCCGGCGCGCACATCAATGACGCCAAGAATGCGGTTCAGTCCGCCATCGAGGCGCGCCGCGAATTGCTCGAGGCTGAAGAAATCTCGCGCAAGCTTGCGCAGGGCCAGGTCGACGTCACGCTCGACGGTCGCGGTGAGCAACCGGGTGGACTGCATCCGGTTACGCGCGCGCGGCTGCGTATCGAACGACTGTTTCGTGAAGCGGGTTTCGAGGTGGCGGAAGGTCCGGAGATCGAGGACGACTTCCACAATTTCTCCGCCTTGAACGTGCCGGCGAATCATCCGGCGCGCGCCATGCACGATACGTTTTATCTGGATCATGAAGTGGACGGCGAGCGCGCGCTGCTGCGCACGCATACCTCGCCGGTGCAGATCCGCGCGCTGCGCGCGGCGCGCAACAATCTGCCGCTCGCGGTCATTGCGCCGGGGCGCGTGTATCGGATGGATTCCGATGCCACGCATACACCGATGTTCCATCAGGTGGAAGGGCTGCTGGTGGACGAGGATGTGAGCTTCGCCAACCTCAAATCCATCCTGCATGGGTTCATGGAGGCGTTCTTCGAGCGCGATCTGGCGATGCGCCTGCGGCCCTCGTATTTTCCGTTCACTGAGCCCTCGGCCGAGGTCGACATCACCTGCGTGCAATGCAGTGGATCGGGATGCCGGCTGTGCAAGAACACCGGCTGGATCGAAGTGCTGGGCTGCGGCATGGTGCACCCGAATGTGCTGGCGGCCTGCGAGGTGGATGCCGAGCGCTACACCGGCTATGCCTTTGGCATCGGCATCGATCGCCTGGCCATGCTCCGCTATGGCGTGAATGATCTGCGGTTGTTCTTCGAGAACGATCTGCGTTTCCTCCGACAGTTTCGCGGAGGTTGGAGTTGAAGATCCCGCTGTCGTGGCTGCGCGAATGGGTGGAGTTCCCCTGGGAAGCCCAGGAACTGGCGCGCCGGCTGACCGATTCCGGCTTCGAGGTGGAAGGCGTCGAACCTGCGGCGCCGTCGTCCTTCGGTGTGGTGGTCGCACAGATCACTTCCATCGGACCGCATCCTGAAGCCGACAAGCTGCGCATCTGCCAGGTGAATACGGGCACGGAGACCGTGCAGATCGTCTGCGGTGCCGCCAACGCAAGAGAAGGGCTCAAGGCGCCCCTGGCCACAGTGGGTGCAGTACTGCCTGGCGATGTGCACATCAAGGCTGCGAAGCTGCGGGGTGTGGAGTCCGCCGGCATGCTGTGCTCGGCGAAGGAGCTCGGGCTGGCCGCGACTTCCAGCGGCCTGATGGAGTTGCCCGCCGATGCGCCCGTGGGTCAATCGCTGCGCGACTATCTCGCCCTCGATGACTTGGTGCTCGAGCTGAAGGTGTACGCCAACCGTGGCGATGCGATGTCGGTGCTGGGCGTGGCACGTGAGGTGCTGGCGCTGACTGGCGGGCGATTGAAACCGCCGGCGCTGACAGCGCTGCCAGCGCCCGCTGGCGATGCCGGACCCGCGCCGCGCGTCGAGGCCGGCGAGGCTGCGCCGAGACTGCTCACCCGTCGCATCAATGGCTTGAACAATCGCGGCGCGACGCCGCTGTGGATGCAGGAGCGCCTGCGTCGTGCCGGCCTGCGCAGCATCAATCCGGTGGTCGACGTGACCAATTACGTGCTGCTCGAATGCGGCCAGCCGATGCATGCCTATGATGCGCGGCGAGTGCAGGGGGCGCTGGTGGTGCGCCTGGCGCGCACCGGCGAAGAACTGACGCTGCTCGATGAGCGGAAAATCAAGTTGAGCGGCGATGAACTGCTGATCGCGGACGACAACGGCGCGATCGGCCTTGCCGGCGTGATGGGCGGCGAGGGTACTTCCATCACGGCGGATGTCACCGATGTGCTGCTGGAAGTCGCGTTCTTCTCTCCCGATGCCATCGCCGGACGCGCGCGCCGTCATGGCCTCACCACCGATGCCAGCCAGCGTTTCGAGCGCGGCGTGGATCCGCAGCTGCAGGCCGGCGCCATGGCGCGCGCCACCTCGTTGCTGGTATCGCTGTGCGGCGGCGTGCCGGCTGCCGTCCACGAAGTACGCAATGCGGTGTCGCTGCCGGTACGCGTGCCGGTGTCGCTGCGACGCGCGCGACTCGCGGCGGTCACCGGCGCCTACATCGATGACCACCGCGTGATGACCAGCCTGGGTGGCCTGGGCATGAAGGTCACGCCGGAGTGGGATGGCTGGCAGGTGACGCCGCCGCCGTGGCGGTTCGACATCAGCATCGAGGCCGATCTCATCGAGGAGGTGCTGCGCATCGTGGGTTTCGATGCCGTGCAGGAAAGCCCCAAAAGGCTGCCGCAGCGTTTTGCCCGTCGCAGCGAATCGCTGCTGGATGAGCGTGCCTTGCTTGATGCACTCACTGCGCGCGGCTATCAGGAGGCCATCAACTACGCCTTCGTTGACCCGGCGCTGCAGCAGCAGCTGTTTGGCATGCGCGCGGCGGTGCGGCTGAGCAATCCCATCGCGGCCGATCTGTCGGTCATGCGCCTGTCGCTGTGGCCGGGGCTGCTCAAGTCTTTGCAGGAAAATCTCGCGCGCCAGCAGGACCGCGTGCGCCTGTTCGAGCGCGGGCGCGTATTCCTGCCGCAAGGCTCATCGGTCAACGAGACCTTGCGCGTGGCTGGCATCGCCGCTGGCACACGTGCGCCCGAGCAGTGGGGCACGGCCCGCGATGACGCGGATTTCTTCGATCTGAAAGCCGACGTCACCGCAGTGCTCGCGCTCGCCGGACCGACGGTGCAGTTCGAATGGCGGCAGGGTGGTCCGCCGTGTCTGCATCCAGGCCGCTGCGCCACGGTGCTGCGTGACGGTGAGGAAATCGGTTGGCTGGGCGAACTGCATCCCTCCCTGCGCGCGCAACGTGGCATTGCACCGGCGGTGCTGCTGTTCGAACTGGACATAAGTCAAGCCATTGCCGCCCATCTGCCGGCCGTGACGCCGGTTTCACGCTTTCCGCAGGTACGTCGTGATCTGTCGGTCACCGTGCCCCAGGACACGCCTTTAAGCGCCGTCAGGAACCGTGTTAGTGTTGCTGCAGGGAGTTTGCTGCGCGACCTGAGGGTGTTTGACATCTACCAGGGCCCGGGCATCGAAACCACTCGAAAAAGCATCGCCTTGGGTTTGATTTTTCAGGATAATAATAAGACGCTGAAAGACGACGAGGCAGACGCACTAATGGCTTCTGTCGCCGCCGATCTCAGCTCGCAGCTGGACGCGAAGGTACGGGATTAGGCATGGCTCTGACCAAAGCGGAAATCGCCGAAGCGCTGTTCGATCAGCTGGGGCTGAACAAGCGCGAGGCGCGTGAACTCGTCGACATGTTTTTCGAGGAAGTGCGCGGCGCACTGTCCGAAGGCAGCCAGGTGAAGCTTTCGGGCTTCGGCAATTTCGATCTGCGTGACAAGAACCAGCGCCCCGGGCGCAATCCAAAAACCGGCGAGGAAATTCCCATCAGCGCGCGGCGCGTGGTGACCTTCCGACCCGGGCAAAAATTAAAGGCGCGCGTAGAAGCGTATGCTGGAACCGCGGAACAATAACGAACTGCCGGTCATACCGGGGAAGCGTTACTTCACCATCGGTGAGGTGAGCGAGTTGTGCGGTGTGAAGCCGCATGTGCTGCGTTACTGGGAGCAGGAGTTCCCGCAGCTGAAGCCGGTGAAGCGGCGCGGCAATCGCCGCTATTATCAGCGTCAGGACGTCATCGTCATCCGCCAGATTCGCAGCCTGCTGTACGAACAGGGCTTCACCATTGGTGGCGCGCGGCTGAAGCTCGATGGCGAGGAAGCGCGCACGGATGTGAGCCAGAGCCAGCAGATCGCGCGGCAGATCCGCACGGAGCTCGAAGAGATCCTGCGGATCCTGCGGCGCTGAGGGTCCGCTCGCGCCGCACAGATGGGAAGGCGTTCAGCCCTCCATCCGCCACTCATTGACCAGCTTGTATCGCGCCGCCTTGATGTGGCGGAACTTGCCATTCTCGACCTGGTACATGCCGAGGCTGATCACGCGGAATACTTCGCCGGCCTTCAGCGGGCGCTTGAAGTAGTTCGGCTCCGGCCAGTCCTTGTACACCTTGAACTCCGACGGCAGCTCTGCAGCGATGCCGGTGGCATCGGATACGTAGTGCGATACCTCGACCTTCTCGTGGATATGCGCGTGCACTTCCTTGTAGAAGTCGCGGATGCCTTGCGCGGTGCGGATGGTGGCGTTGCCCAGTTCCAGCACTACATCCGGGTGGTAGAACTCGATGAAGCGCGGATCGTCGTTGTTGAAGAGGTTGACGTACTCGAGGTAGCGGGCCAGCGGCAGGCCGCCGGAGCGGGGTTGAGAATCACCTGGCGCCTTGCCCGTCAGAATGGGCCCGGTGCCTGCCGGCCAGGGGTCTGCGCCAGCAGCAGCGTTCTGTGCAGTCAGCAGCGCCAGAGCGCCTGCAGGAGCCGCGGCCAGGAAGCCACGACGATCGATCTGATGGGCCATGACGAAGTCCCCCTTGCAGTGGTTATGCGGGTATTATGCGCGTCCCTACGGTCGGGGCGTGGCGCAGCCTGGTAGCGCACTTGCATGGGGTGCAAGGGGTCGGAGGTTCAAATCCTCTCGCCCCGACCAACTTTTCCGCTCATCAGCGATTCGATTGTGTACACCCGCGGGTCCTGCGGCTTGACCGCATTCGCGAATCGTCCAGCCCGTCGCGCCATCTCCATCACCAATGCGCCAGCGGCAACGCAGACCAGCAGGCAGGGCAGTGAGGCTTCGGGACCGAAGGCGCCGCCGGTCAGCCAAACAGGCCTGTGCAGGTGGGCCACGCTGGTCGCCACCGATGAGCCGAAGTCGCCGCCAGAGACATTCGCGCCAAACAGGTAGCCCTGGGTGAAGTTCCATCCCGCATGGACGCCGATGGAGATCCACAAGCGACCAGTCAGCGCAAAGAAGGCACCCAGCATCAGGCCGGCTTCGATGGCAACGCAGGCCATTGTAAATGCCGTGGCTCCCGGGTTCGCAGCATGACCTGCGCCGAACAGCACTGCGGAGACGATGAAGGCAGTCCACGGTCCGAAGGCGCGCCAGGTCAGCCGCAGGATCACGCCGCGGACCAGCACCTCTTCGAATACCCCTGATTCGATCGCGAGGCCCGCACCACGCCAGGCGGAAGCGGCGCCATGGTAGTCGACGTCGTAGGCCCCGATCGCAACCAGAATGAGCATGACGATGCAGAACAGCGCCAGACCAATCGCCAGTCCCGCCAGCAGGCCGGCTGGTGCGCTGCGCAGGCCAAGCTCGACGGGCTTGCGTGCTTCTCCCATCCGCACCAGCAACGCATAGGTGGCCAGCACGATGCAGGCGCCGGCGAAGTGCGCCAGGAACTGCGACATCGGATCTTCAGGCAGCGCGTGTGAGAGCGCTTCCATCCCGGGTCCAAAGGCCAGAACAATGGCGAAGATCAACGCTGCCATCCAGCCGATAGCACGCGCTGGCAGCCACTTGCCGGCGTGCAGGACTCGTCTGTTGCCGAGCTGCGGCGGGATACCCAGGTTCAGGGTCATTCAGCACCATACTCGGTGCCGCCCGCTCGCGTTGACTTGGTTCTAGCCGCCCGCGCCCCGCGGAAACGCCACGTCGTAGGTGCGCGCGATCTCTCCCAGAATAGTGCGCCAGAAGCTGGCGCAGGCGCCGTCGCAATCCAGTGCGTCCACCGTCCAGTTGGCGCCCAGCTCATTGCGGACCCCGTCTGCGCAAGGCATGGGCGTGAATCGGACCGACTTGCAGTCTCCGTTCATGCTGCCGCGTTCCCTGGCCAGGCTGTGCGTCAGGGCTCGAAGCTTGTCGACCGTCAGTATTTCTCGTCTGCCCATGTTCGTGTCCTCGATTCGCGGGCGCGCATCATGCCACTTACCAGACTGCAGATGGACGCAGCCCCCCGAGAGCCTTGTTGCGACCACTTTTTACGGCTGTTCTGACTACGCGGGGTTCAACAGGAAATCGTAGCGCCGCGCAACCAGTGTCCCAGCACGCGTGTCTGCGACAAGCCTTCAGATGGCGCGCTGGTCGCCGCTAAGTACGGTGGCGCACAGATGGGCCTGTGCCTGCCCGATCAGCCTGCAGAACCAGGCAAGGGAGGCGGTTATGGATGTCCAAGCCCACGCAATCGTTCGATGCCCCAGGTGTTCCACCAGCTTTGAGCCGACACAAAGGATCACTGACCCAAAGGTGTTCGATGCATTGGCTGAAGCGGTCGGCATGTTGAATTGTCCGCGCTGCCACGGTCAGGTGCCCCTCAATGAGAACACCATGCGGTTCGCTCTGACCGGCATCCCCATGTAGCACCCGCGTGCATTTCGCCGTGACCTCGCATTGCGGCGTGATCGAACTGCACATACGGCCGCCCTTGTGAGTGAGCACTCACTCATGCCACACTTCTGCAATGGTAAAGGCAAGACAAGTACGTGCCCAGCCGATGGCGTTGGCTGACCGGCGGCGCGCCATTCTCGACGTTGCCGTCCCGCTATTGGTGGAAAGGGGCGCCTCGGTCACCACGGCGCAGATGGCGAAGGCGGCGAACATCGCGGAAGGGACGATCTTTCGCGCCTTCCCTGATAAGTCCGCCTTGATCTTCGAAGCGCTGAAGTCGGCCATGGATGCCGCGCCGGTCGCCATCGCCATCCGCACCATAGACCGCTCGACTTCCATGCGACGGCAGCTGGCCGAGGCCGCCACCCGACTGCGTGACTACTTCAATCGGATGACCGCCATTGGCGAGTCGCTGCGCTCTGTATCCTCACCCGGCGCAACCCATCAACGGGATGTGGGCAAGCTGATCAAGGAGTCGAGCGCCATCATCACTGCCGTGTTGGTCGAATTGTTCGAGAGTCACCAGGGGAAACTGCGGGTTCCACCCTCGACGGCTGTGGCGGCCTTCCGCGGCCTGGTCTTTGCGAGCACGCACCCACTGCTGCCGCCGCGCGAACGCCTCACTTCGGACGAGGTGGTCGGGATCCTCATTTCCGGCATTGCCAAAAACGCGAACTGACAGGCGAGTCCATGCTGCTGAAACTGCTGCGAGAGTATCTGGCCCCGTACCGGCGACCGATCTTTGTCATCTGCGTCCTGCAGCTGCTTGCAACGATCGCCTCGCTTTATCTTCCGAGCCTCAACGCCGACATCATCGACCAGGGTGTGGTGCGCGGGGACACGGGCTACATCCTGCGTGTTGGTGCGCTCATGCTCGGCATCTCGCTGGTTCAGGTGGCAAGCTCGACGGCGGCCACCTACTTTGGCGCGAGGACCGCCATGGGATTCGGGCGCGACCTGCGCAGCGCGGTGTTCCGGCGTGTCGGTGAGTTCTCTGCCCGTGAGGTCGCCTCCTTCGGCGCGCCTTCGCTGATCACGCGTAACACGAATGACGTCCAGCAAGTGCAGATGCTGGCCATGATGACCTTCACGCTGATGGTCATGGCCCCGATCACCATGGTCGGGGGAATCATCATGGCCATCCGTGAGGATCTGGGCCTGTCCTGGCTGGTGGTGGTCGCCGTGCCCGCGCTCGCCATCGCCTTGGGATTCATCATATCGAGGATGATTCCCGCGTTTCAGACCATGCAGGTCCGCATCGATACGGTGAACCGTGTATTGCGTGAACAGACCACCGGAATCCGTGTTCTGCGCGCCTTTGTCCGCGAGCCTTTCGAGGTGGCGCGATTTGCCAAGGTCAACGACGAGTTGACCGATGTTTCCATTCGCGTGGGTCGCTGGATAGCTTCGATGTTTCCGGTGGTGATTCTGGTCCTGAACGTGGCCAGCGTTGCCGTGTTGTGGTTTGGCGGATTGCGCGTCGAGGCCGGTGCGATGCAGATCGGTTCGCTGACTGCCTTCCTGGCCTATCTCATCCAGATTCTCATGGCCGTGATGATGGCGACATTCACACTGATCATGGTGCCGCGCGCTGCCGTCTGCGCCGACCGGATCGGTGCCGTGCTGCAGACGAAATCATCCGTGGTCCCGCCGGCGAAAGGCGTTACGCAGGTGGAGCAGCGCGGGCAGTTGAAACTTCAAAACGTGTCGCATACCTATCCAGGAGCGCATGATCCGGTGCTGCGTGACATCACGTTCGAGGCTCGTGCTGGACAGACCACGGCGATCATCGGGGCCACCGGCGCAGGTAAGACCACACTGGTCAGCCTGATTCCCAGGCTGTTCGATGCCAGCTCTGGCGCAGTACTGGTAGATGGGATCGACGTGCGCGATTGGGATCTGGACGCGCTGTGGTCGAAACTCGGACTGGTGCCGCAGACCGCCTATTTATTCTCCGGAACCATTGCCAGCAATCTGCGCTACGGAAATCCGGGTGCGACCGAGAGTCAGATGTGGTCGGCGCTCGAGATCGCGCAGGCCAAAGACTTCGTTGCCGAGCTGCCGGGAGGTCTGGAAGCGCCGGTTTCGCAGGGTGGAACAAACCTGTCTGGCGGTCAGCGCCAGAGAATCTCCATCGCCAGGGCGCTGGTCAAAAGACCGGAAATCTACCTCTTCGATGATTCGTTCTCAGCGCTGGATCTGGCGACGGAGGCGCGGCTGCGGCTTGCGCTCCGGCGTGAAGTGCAGGCCGCCACGGTGCTCATCGTGGCGCAGCGGGTCGCCACCATCAAAGATGCGGATCAGATCGTCGTCATCGACGGCGGGGCGGTCGTAGGACTCGGCACACATGACTTCCTGCTCAAGACATGCAGGACCTACATCGAGATCGTGGAGTCGCAGCAGATGTTGCAGGTGAACGCGTGAACGCAAAGACGATGAAGGCGACAGAGCGGATTCAGATGCCAGGCGGGCCGGGCCGTGGCATGGGCAACGCCACCATTGCGCAAAAGCCCATCTCCTTTGTGGCATCGGGAAAGCGCGTGCTGCGGCGTCTGCGGCCGCAGCGGGCCAGGATCATCATGGTCCTCGCAGCGGGAATATTCAGCGTAGCGCTGTCCGCGGTCGGCCCCAAGGTTCTGGGTCGCGCCACGGACCTGATCTTCTCGGGCGTGATCGGCAGGACGTTGCCGGCCAACATCAGCAAGCAGCAGGCCATCGATGCGGCAACGGCGCAGGGGCAGGGCCGATTCGCCGACCTGCTGCGCGGCATGGATGTCATTCCCGGGAAAGGCATCGACTTTGCGGCGGTTGCGCATGTACTGCTGATAGTCCTGGCACTGTATGGG
>DATNCK010000356.1:0-9297 GCA_035571575.1 Steroidobacteraceae bacterium
AGCGTGTCGTTCGTGCCGATCGCAACGATCATCTTGCCACCGCGGCGCTGAAAGGCGCGAAGATCGGTGTTGTACGAATCCAGCCACTCCGACAGCAGCTTCTGCCGCGCGACAAGCGCCGGAGAATCAGCAAAGGTCAGAGGGTTGGCGGCGAGATCTTTCAACAGGAATCCCGTCAGTCCCGGGGAACCCAGCGAAGCGAACACGCGCGCAGTGGCTGGAGCACCCTCCTGCCCCTGATAGCGGATATCGTTCAACAGCGCGTTGCCGCTGGCCGGCGGCAGACCACCCACGATGACCTCGGTAGTGGGAAGCCACATGCCGAAGCGGGTCGTGTCATAGGCCCGCTTCGATCCGAAGGGCTGCCTTGAAAAGATGAACTGCAGCGTACCGATCTGCCCATCTGTCAGACAGGCGCGCTCGGAAGCGTCATCGGGTGCCGGATCACGCCCGTCGGGACAGCGTCGCGCGGACCACGGCGATCTGCTTTTCTGGCCGCTCACATCAAAGATGGCCCGGCAGGCCATGTAGTTGTTGATCACGCCATCATCGAGCCCGTCCAGACCATCGCACTGGCGCATGAACTCTGCGGCAATCGCCCTGCCCTTGATCTGCGGCACGTGATTGGCAAGCGCATTCTCGTGACGGCGGATGGCCGCTGGCGCCTGCATCAGGCTGTTCAGAGCGAGCACAGGCACATTGGCCGCAACCCCGTTGTAGTCCGCCGGATAACGCTGCGCCACCGTGAGTGCCTCGCGGCCACCCTGCGAAGTGCCGATGAAGTAGCGATATTGCGGCGACGCGGAGTAGAAGCGCCGGATCAGGATCTGCGCCACATCATGCGTTTTCTTCAGCTGCGCATAGCCGAAATTGCGGATGGCCTCGTCGTTCAGCGCCCACTCGGTATCCTGGAGGCCGTGACCGGAATCGCTGCCGTAGACGGCAAATCCTCTCGACACATCACTCGGCGGTGCGCCTGGAAATGCCGGTCGCTGCGGATTGGGCGCGAACTGCGGCACGCTGCCGTTCATGCCACCACCGCCCTGATGAATGGAGCGCCGATTCCACGCGGAAGGAAGTCCGACGGCAAAACGGATGGGCCTTGCCGTGCTCGCAGTATCCACAGGTAGCAGCTGGCCCTCGATGACGCACAGCGCCGCAGTTTTCTCCGTCGCCGCGTGCCACTGGATCTGGTCGAGCTTCACGGCGGAAACTGGTTCGCCGATCTCGCGCGCTGCGATCGGCGCACCGATTGCCGCAATGCTGCAATGGTCGGCTTCGACCGTGACGGGTTGCAGCACCGCCTGCGCCGCCGCCTGCTGCAACACCAGCAGGCAGGTCGCAGCAAGCACCGTCCGCTCCACGCTACGCATCGCAGTGTTCACTTGATCTGGTAGAACTTGATGCGGATTGCGCCCAGCACGGGTGGCGTGCCGGGCTTTGGCGGAGCAGCGGGCCGCTCCGGCTCCAGTGTTGCCACGAAGGTGGCGCTGGTCATCCACTCATGCGGACCCTTGGGAGCCTCGAATTTGGGCTGGAGATAATTGCGATCGCCTGCCACGCCACCGGGGCAGGTCAAACCCTGATTCAGGATGTGGATGACCGTGCCGTCATCGGCCTTCCAGAAATAATCAGCCGAGATGCTGCCGCAGCCGCCGCCTGTACGCAGCTGGTAATCCCAGCCTCCCGGAATCACCTGCCCCTTGAACTTGGGACCGGAAACCGTGCCGCCGGTGATCGGAATGTATTGCCGGTGCCCAACGCCGGTTTCGCCCACTACCGTGGCAGGTGACAGGGTTACGCGTGCTTCGAAGACAAACTCAACCCGCGGTAACGCTTCTGCTGGCGGCGTAGCACCCAATGTACCGGGGCCGGCTGGTTGCTGAGCCGTCGCCGAAGTCAGAGCCAACAACGCTGCGATGAACAGCGACCCGCCCGCGGCACCGTGCCGCGGCATTGCGTGCCTGAAACTCATGTGGCCCCCGTTGCAATCGATTGTTGCGGCAAGTATCGCCACGCGCAGCCTTGTTTGTAAACGCTCTTACAATGCACCTGATAGCGCCTCTGCGGTGCAGAGCGTCACCAAATCACGCTACTATTTTTCGACCCCGGGCACGGGGCACTCTGACTGGAGAGCAGACCCCAAGCGAGAAGTAATGGCCGGCAAGCGCGGAACGATCGTCATTGTCCATGGTGCGTGGGTGGGCGGCTGGCGATGGCGCGGGGTGGCGAACCTGCTGACCGGGCGCGGGCATCAGGTGTTCACCCCCACTCTCACGGGCATGGGAGAGCGCGCGCATCTGACCAGTCCGAGTGTGAACCTGTCGCTGCACGCGCGTGACATCGCGAACCTGATCCATTTCGAACGTCTGCAGAACATCCTGCTGGTTGGCCATTCCTATGGCGGCCTGCCCGTCTCGGTAGCCACGGGACTCGTACGCGCGGGCACCATCCAGTCCATCATGTACATGGATGCCTTCTTTCCAGAGGACGGCCAGTCATTGAATGACCTCGTTCCCGGCCCTCCGCATCTTCCCGAGAAAGCCGACGAGTATCTGGTACCTCCGCCCAGGGTGAATCTGGTCGGATTCAACGCGCACATGGATGCCGCGGCGCGTGCAGCCTACGAGGAACGGCGCACGCCGCAATCGATGTACTGCTTCAGTGAGAAAGCCCGGGTCACGGAGCTTCGCGACCTGATTCCGCAGAAAACCTATGTGCTGGCCACTGGCTACAAGAATGACACCTTTGGACCCATGGCTGAAAAGCTGCGCAAACGTCCGGGATGGCGTGTGGAAGAGATGCCCTACACGCACGATCTGATGCATGTCGCGACGAATCACACCGCCGACATGATCGAATCCGCGCTGCCTTGAACGATCGGAAAGCACATGCAGGTCAGACAGCTCCACCCTTTATTCGCCGCCGAAGTCACCGGGCTGGATACATCCGCACCGGTGACACCGGAAACGGTGGAGGCTATCGAGCGGGCAATGGCCGAATACGCAGTCTGTGTAATCCGCGACGCCAGCCTGAGCGATGCCGATCTCATCCGCTTCAGTCGCGCTTTCGGCCCGCTCGAACTGCCCCCGGGCAGCCGCGGAAGGATCGCGCCCGAGCTCTATGACATCAGCAATCTCGACGCCAAGGGCGAGATCATTCCCTTTGATCCCAACGCCAAGGCGCAGCCCATCGACTTCGAGCGCTTCCACACGGACAGCCCGTTCAATACACAGCCAACCAAGTGGTCCTTTCTGCTCGGCCATATCGTGCCGCCCGAAGGCGCCGATACCTTGTTCCTGGACACCCGCGCGGCCTACGAAGACCTGCCGCAGGCGATGAAGGAACGGATAGAAGACCTGGTTGCCGAACACGATATGTTCATCGCGCTGGAACGAACTGGCGTGAAGTTTGGCGATGAAAAGATGCGTCGTATGTTTCCCACGCTGCCTCATCCCCTGGTGCGTACCTCAGCCAGTGGCCGCAAGACGCTGTACCTCGGCTGGCACGCCATTGGCATCGTCGGGTGGCCGGTGGCCGAAGCGCAGGCATTGCTGGATGAGCTGTTTGCCTTCGCTACCCGGGAAAAATATCTCTACACGCACAAGTGGCGGCAAGGCGACATGATCGTGTGGGACAACCGCTGCACCATGCACAGTGCCACATCTTTCGAGCGCTACCGCTACAAGCGCGACTGCCGGCGCACCACCATCAACGAATACGGGCCGGAGCGTGTGGGCATCGAGGGCATGGCGCCTCCTCCCGCTCCGCGTTGAATCCCGTGGCAGAACCGGAGATCACCCCGCGCAAGCTGCTGATCGCGGTGACCTGCCTGGTGGGTGCGGCTTTCATCCCGTATGTGCAGGCCATCATCGCGCCTCTGATGATGCTGCCGATGACCGGGGAATTCGGCTGGACCCGCACCCAGTACGCCCTGGCGACCACATTCATGTTCGTCAGTGGCGCACTCACGGTACTGATTTTCGGCCGCATTGCGGACCGGCATGGTCCACGCTCCATACTGCTGACCGGCGCGGTATGCGGCGGCGCCACCATGCTGCTGCTGTCCCGGCAGGATGCGCAGCTGTGGAAGCTGTACCTCGCCTATGCGCTGCTCGGCGGATTCGGCGCCAGTGGGCTCGGATACACGAAGATCATCGGCAGCCTGTTCGCGCGCCACCGCGGCAAGGCGCTGGCGATCTTCGGAGCGGAATCCACCATTGCGTTGGCCGCCCTGCCGCTGCTGACCAACTCGCTGAACACGCAACTGGGCTGGCGCAGCACGTACGTGTTCTACGGCATCGTCATGTTCGCGCTGTCACCCGTGCTGTACTACGTACTGCGCGGACCGGGACTCAGCGCACCCCTGGCTGGCGCAGAGCATCATTCTGCCTCAACGGCCCCGGCTGCCGTCGCAACAACCGCAGTGGAAGGACTGACGCCTGCGCAGATCCGGCGTGACCGGATCTTCTGGTGCATCGTGCTGGCTGCCGTGTGCGGTCGCGGCCTCTACGTGGGCCTGACCGCACACGTCATCGCCGCGATCACCGACAAGGGATTCACCCCCACAGTCGCCGCGCGTGCATTTTCAGCCGCCACCTTCGTGGGCCTGGCGGGAACGGCAGTCGCCGGATTCGTGATGGACTATTTCCGCACGGCAAAATTCATGATTGTCTTCAGTGCACTCAACGCGGTCGGCATTTTCCTCTTTGCGATGGCCAGCGCCTCTGTGGGCGGATTGCCTCTGTTGATCGCGGGAATTGCGCTGCAGTCCGCGGCCGGTGCGGCGATGATTCCAGGCACCACCTACCTGCAGACGCGTTTCGTCGGCATGCGTTATTTCGGAGAGGCTTTTGCCATGTTCGTCGTCGTCACAGGCATAGCCTATGGCGTCACGCCCGCCTTGTTCGCCCTCATCTTCGACAAGACCGGCTCGTACGCTCTCGTTTACTGGATCATGATCGGTGGAGCGGCCGCAGGAGCCGCGCTCTACATGACCATGGGCCCGTACCGCTTTCGCGCCGACACCAGAAGCGCGCGCTAGCCGGCACCCCGCAGTTCGATGAAGGTTCCGTAGCGCCGCGCGAAATACAGCAGCGGCCCGCCATCGCGCGTGCGCGCAGCTTCGACCAGGCCCACCACGATGGCGTGATCGCCGCTCATGAAGATCTGGCTGGTGGAGCACTCGATCTGCGCCAGAGCACCAGCGATCAACGACACAGGCAGTTCCTTTCCTGGCTCCATGCGCACACCACTGGACTTGTCCTGCGCCTTGACGGCAAAACGCGCGGCCACACTTTCCTGGCCGGCACTGAGCAGGCTCACGCCGAAATGGCGACAGGCCACGATCGCAGGATAGCTGTTGGCATTGTGCTGGATGGCGAACATCACCAGCGGCGGATCGAAAGACAGGGTTGCAAAGGTGGATACGGTGAGTCCCACGACGGCGTTGCTGCCGCGTTCCCGTGCCGTTACAACCGACACGGCGCCCGCCAGTGCGCGACCGATCTGCCGGTAATCTTCACCAGAAATGGGCATGTGTGATTTCCTGTTGTCAGCGTTGCAGGTAGCGGATGCCATCCGGACCGATGATCCGGAGGAATTCGTCGGTCTGCTGTATGAATTCGAAGCCATGCCCGCGGAAGAATTCGAACTGCACGGCCAGGTCGATGTTCGTGGCGGGATCCCAGTTGTCCAGGGCTCGCACTTCGCTCTCGGTGAACCAACCCACTTCGAGAGATTCGGGCGGCGCAGCCGTGACGGCAACCGGCGTCGCAACGCGCGCGACGAAGCCGTGGTAGACCTGATTCATGCGCGGCAGGCTGATCACCGCGGAAGGGATCAACTGCCGGGCCTCGAGTGTGATGCCCGCTTCCTCGCGCAGCTCGCGTATGGCGGCGGCCTCCAGTGATTCGCCGGCTTCCACGAAGCCACCAGGTGGCGCCCACTGACCTTGATAAGGCGGTACGCCGCGCCGATGCAGCAGCACTCGCTCATCGGCAAACACTGCCACCAGAACCAGCAATGCCGGCCCGCGCGTCGCGACAGGTCCGGGCGGGACTGATTCGAACACGTCGCTGCTTCACTCCAGGATCATGGACCCACAGCATGCCTGCGACACAGGCATGCCGCAACGACGACGTCCATTGTAAATGGCCATACTATTTTTCCCGCCGTGCTTTCGATCATGCTGAGGAGTGATGAACAACCCACAGCAGCAGCGACGTCCAGGCAATGGCGTGCACGCGCTGCTGACGCGTGGTTACCGGTCCTGGCTGGTGACGGTTCTGCTCCTGCTGAGCACACTGAACTTCGCGGACCGCGCCATCCTTTCGGTGCTCGCGCAGCCGATCAAGGAAGATCTGAAGCTCACCGACACCGAACTCGGGATGCTGCAAGGCCTGGGTTTCGCCATCCTTTATTCGGTGCTGGGGCTGCCCCTGGGCTGGCTGTCCGAGCGCGTCAGCCGCAAGAATCTCATCGCCGTCTGTGTAGCGATCTGGTCGTGCATGACCTCGGCCTGCGGACTGGCCGGCAGCTTTGCGACGCTGCTGCTGGGACGGGTCGGAGTTGGCATAGGCGAGGCTGGTTTTCAGCCTCCCGCCTCCTCTCTGGTCGCAGATCATTTCGAAGCGAAGCGTCGCGGCTCTGTCATGGCGATCATCCTGCTGGGATCGCCCTTCGGTTTCCTTGTCGGACAGTCAGTGGGAGGCTGGGTCGCATCGACCTGGGGTTGGCGTGTGGCGTTTTTCGCGCTGGGCGTGCCGGGCCTCATTGCTGCGCTCATCACCTGGTTGACCTTGCGGGAACCGCCGCGCGGGCTGGTCGAAGGACATGTGAGCACTGAGGCCGCGCCGCCACTTAAAGACGCCATCGCTGCGCTCTGGAGCAAACCCGCTTTCCGTCATCTGCTGGTCGCCTTCGTGATCGCTGGCTTCGCCATGAATGGCGTGGCGCAGTTCGTTCTTCCCTTTTACCTGCGCAGCTTCAACCTGCCGCTGGCGACTGCGGGAGCGCTGTTCGGCGCCGTTGCATTCAGCTCCAACGGCCTGGGGATGCTGCTGGGCGGCATCGGCTTTGATCAGCTTTCTCGGCGCGACACGCGCTGGCCCATGTGGGGCCCGGCCATCCTGCTGTTGCTGGCGACGCCGCTGTATCTCGCGGCTTTTGCGAGCCAATCCGTCACGGTGTCATTCACCTTCATCTGGTTTGCGAATCTGGCCATGGCCACCCATCTTGCGCCCAGCCTGTCCACGGTGCAGAACCTGGCTGCGCCGCGCATGCGTGCCGTTGCAACTGGGCTGGTATGGCTCACGATGGGCCTGATTGGTGCCGGGCTCGGTCCCACTCTGATGGGAATGGCCAGCGATTTCTTCGCCGGACGCTCGTTCGCACAAGGTAACTTCACGCACAGCTGTCCCGGTGGCCGCGCGCCTCCAGGCACCGAGGCAGCGCTTGATGCGGCCTGCCGGGCCGCATCCATGCACGGCCTGAAAATGGCGCTGCTGTGCGGAACGACGTTCTTCCTGTGGGCCGCACTGCATTTCCTGCTGGCATCACGGACGTTGAAGCGCGACCTCTACGTGCCGCCCCACGCCGCCTGAGCCTCAGATGGGTCGCTGCAGGCTCATCTCGAGCATGCACGCTGCAGACTCCTGCTTGGCCCAGTCGAGGGCCGCGGCATCTTCCTGCGAGACGCGAACGAGCAGACGGCGCATGAGCCGGAAATAGCTGGCATGCGCGGCAGTCGGAAGTCGTTCTGGCAGGGACGACCGGAATCTCGCTTCGTAAGCGGCGAGGCAACGCGAGAACAGATCAATGACCGGTGAGTCAGCCAGCCTCGACACCAGATGCACCAGTCCCAGCAGCTCGTACCGATCAAAGCTGTCACTGCCTTCAAGCCGCGACAGCGAGAGTTCCAGCTGCTGGCGCTGCTCGAGGGTTGCGCGGCTCACAGCCAACGCCGGCACATAGGCATTGAGCTGGAACAGGATGGTGCCGGCGGTGATGGGATCGAGTTTTTCACTGATGAGGTAGGCCAGCATCAGTCTGATGCTGCCGCTGGCACGACGATCGCGAATGACCAGGCCATTGCCGCGACCGCGGCGGCACTCGACCAGTCCACTGTCCTGAAGCAGGCGGATGGCCTGTCGCAGGGTCAGGCGGCTGGCGCCGAATCTCTCGCATAGATCCCATTCCGAACCCAGGCGAACACCGGCACCGCCGGTGCGCTGGATTTCAGTAGCCAGGCGACGGGCGATGGATGCCGCCCTCGTCCCCCCGGGGGATTGCCGCAGTTCAGTCTCCGGGCGAAGTGCAGCATCACGTTCTCCACCCAGGCCCACCTGCACCGCATCAAGACACCGCATCAACAGTGTGGAAACCGGATCGGGCGCGTTGCCCTGGGTTATCCTTTGCAGCGCTTCACGCGCATCCTGCAGCTGCAGATGCGTGAGGCCCATGGAGAGAAAATGCTCGGCCAGCGCCACACCCGTGGTCTCGGGCTGAGGCCTTGCCAGGATGAATCCTCCGCATGGGCCAGGGCGCAATCGGCCGAGACCGCGACGTTCCAGCAAGCCCACGGCCTCCCGCGTCACCGATCTCCCGGCTTGATACCGCTCGGAAAGCTGGCGCAATGAGCCCAGGCTGGCGCCGGGCGCGGGGCCTAGGACCGCGATGTCGTCCTCGATGCGCCGCGCCAGCTCTTCAGTCAGGCGTGCGTCGGTTTCGCCATTACAGGTCGATGCGACGTAAATACGCTCCGCCGTGTTCATTCTGCAACCACCCCGCAATCAACGGCACTATTTTTCGATTTGGCTGGCCCCGCAGAATCCATCATAGCGTCAAACCCATGGGGACGAGATGGCCGCCGCGTTTATCGATACCTTCGTGCGCTACTCCGATCGCACGGCCGATGGCGGGTTCATTCGCGCCAATGGCGATTATTCCTTCGGCATGGAGGATCACCCCGCGCGCGTCCACAATGCCCGGCTCGAGCCCATCGAATTTGCAACCCACGGTTTTACCCTGCTGAAGCATCGGACGGATGTGGATTTCGCCAGGCCCGAAGACGTGCAGGCTCGCTGGTATCCGGAGGCCTGCCGCCTGGTCAAGGATCTGACGGGCGCGACTGAGGTGTTCGCCTTCATGGGCATCCTGCGGGGTGGAGAGGAAAATCTCGGCGGCGGCCCCGCGCTCAGTGCCCATGTGGACTTCAATGAAGCCAGCCTGCGCAACTGGGTGCAGCGCCTCGCACCGGATCGGGCGGCGCAGCTGGCGAACAAGCGGTTGGTGAAC
>DATNCK010000357.1:0-7328 GCA_035571575.1 Steroidobacteraceae bacterium
GTGGTGCAGCGCTATCTGCGCAGCCGCGGCTACGCCGTGACCTATGTGCGCAACATTACCGATATCGATGACAAGATCATCCGTCGTGCCGCGGAGAACGGCGAGGCCATCGACGCCCTGACGGCCCGTTTCATCCGCGCCATGGATGAGGATGCCGCGACCCTGGGTGTTGCGCGCCCCGATCACGAACCGCGCGCCACGCAGCATGTGCCGCACATCGTGGCGCTGATCGAAAAGCTGATCGCCCGCGGTCATGCCTACGCCGCACCGAACGGGGACGTGATGTATTCGGTGACCAGCTTCGACGGCTACGGTCGTCTTTCCGGCAAGCGCCTCGAAGACCTGCGCGCGGGCGCGCGCGTGGAAGTGGATGAGGCCAAGCGTGATCCGCTGGATTTCGTGCTGTGGAAGCACTCGAAACCCGGCGAGCCCAGCTGGCCTTCACCCTGGGGTGCCGGAAGGCCCGGCTGGCACATCGAATGCTCCGCCATGTCGATGGCGCTGCTGGGCGAGCATTTCGACATCCACGGCGGCGGCATGGACCTGAAATTCCCGCATCATGAAAATGAGATCGCGCAGAGCTGCGGTGCCGGTGCGGCTTTTGCCAATTACTGGATGCACAACGGCTTCGTGAATGTGGACAGCGAGAAGATGTCCAAGTCACTGGGCAATTTCTTCACGCTGCGCGAGGTGCTGCCACACCTGCGGCACCCCGAGGTGCTGCGCTACTTCCTCATCGCCAGTCACTATCGCGGCCCCATCAACTACACCATGGAAAATCTGCAGCAGGCGGATGCGACGCTGGGTGGGTTCTACACAGCGCTTCGTGGTGCGCCGGTGAGCGCGCCTCCGGCAGATGCCGAGACCTGGCGCGCCGAGTTTCGCGCTGCGATGGACGATGACTTCAACACGCCCAAGGCACTGGTGGTATTGCAGCGGCTCGCGCGCGAACTGAATGAGGCGAGGCGACAGGGTGAAACCTGCCAGGCGCGCGTCGGCGAATTGGCCGCGCTGTTCCGCGAACTCTCCGCCGTGCTTGGCATCTGCCAGCTGGATGCGGAGCAGTGGTTCCGGTTGTCAGCACCGCGTCGTAGCACCGAAGGCGATCCTGGCGCCACTGTCTGGGGCGACGAGGCCATCGACCTTGCAATCGCAGCCCGCCTCGTCGCACGCAAGGCGCGCAACTTCAAGGAATCCGACCGGCTGCGCGATGAGCTCGCCGCGGCCGGCATCATTCTGGAAGACAAGCCGGATGGGCAGACCATCTGGCGCCGCAAGTAGGGCTACTTCGGTGGCGGCGTCAGCGGCTGTTCCGCTGCGCGTTCTGCGGTGTGCACCAGACCCTCGCGGAACTGATATGCCTCCAGCGTGTTCTGGATCAGCATGGCAATGGTCATCGGGCCGACGCCGCCCGGGACGGGCGTGATCCACGAGGCGCGCTCTTTCGCCGTCTCGAATTCCACATCTCCCACCACCTTGCCCGAGGGCAGGCGGTTGATGCCCACGTCGAGCACGATGGCGCCAGGCTTGATCCACTCACCTTTGACGAATTCCGGCTTGCCGATGCCGGCGACGACGATGTCCGCGCGCCGTACGTGGCCGATCAGATCTTTCGTCTGGCTATGGCATACCGTGATCGTGGCGCCGCGCATCAGCAGTTCGAGCGCGGCGGGGCGGCCGACGATATTCGACTGGCCCAGCACCACGGCATCCATGCCCTTGGGATCGATGCCCGCGTGCTCGAGCATTTTCATGCAGCCGTACGGTGTGCAAGGCCGCAGGCGCGGTGTGCGCTGCGCCAGCAGCCCAAGATTTTCGGGACTGAAACCGTCCACGTCTTTTGCGACGGCAATCGTATCGATCACGGCCTTGCTGTCGATGTGCTTTGGCACCGGCAGCTGCACCAGAATGCCGTCGATGGCCGGATCGGCGTTGAGCTTGTGCACCACGTCGATCACTTCCTGCTGGGTGGCCGTGTCGGGCAGCATGATCACCGGCGAGTGGATGCCTGCGGCCTCGCAGGCCAGATGCTTGTTGCGGACATAGATCTGCGAGGCTGGATCCTGGCCGACGATCACCACCGCAAGACCGGGGACACGTTTGCCGGCGGCCTTCAACGCCGCAACCTGCCTGCCCACGTTGTCGCGCACCGCCTGCGCGATTGCCTTGCCGTCCAGCAATTTCGCCGTCATTCCCAGTCACTCCCTTTTCAAAACGGGCGGTAGGTTATCATCGGCATGTCGGGGCGTGGCGCAGTCTGGTAGCGCATCTGCTTTGGGAGCAGAGGGTCGGAGGTTCAAATCCTCTCGCCCCGACCACCTATAACTGAGAGGTACAGCGTCAGTCCGGCGCTGTTCACAACATTCGTGCGGCGGCAGTTCCACCCACCCGGATCGTGCGACGGCAGTCTGATTCCCCAGCCGACGGCGTTCCTGCCGCTGAACCCAACAGGCAGTGCGCCGATATGGCTTTGTGGCGTCACTGTCTCTGTCAGTTACCCCACTGCAACGCCAACGCATCGCAACATCCCACGCCATAGCAGGAGTATCCTCACGGCACCATGGATGCACTGACACTGGCCCGCCTGCAGTTCGCGGCGAACATCAGCTTCCACATCCTGTTTCCCTCCATCTCCATCGCACTGGCGTGGCTGCTGCTGTATTTCAAGCTGCGGCATTCGCGCAGCCGCGAGGCGCACTGGCTCGATGCCTATCGCTTCTGGGTGAAGATCTTCGCGCTCACCTTCGCGCTGGGCGTGGTCAGTGGCGTCACCATGAGCTTCCAGTTCGGCACCAACTGGCCCGGCTACATGGAGCATGTGGGCAATGTGGCGGGACCCTTGCTGGCCTACGAAGTGCTGACGGCATTCTTCCTCGAAGCCACCTTCCTCGCGGTCATGCTGTTCGGCACGAAAAGGGTATCGGAGCGCGTGCACCTGCTCTCCATCGTGCTGGTGGCCGTGGGCACCAGCCTGTCTGCGTTCTGGATACTGGCGTTGAATTCCTGGATGCAGACACCTGCAGGCTTCACGATGATCGACGGCCGCGCGCACGCCACGAGTTGGCTGGCCGTGATCTTCAATCCCTCGATGCCTTATCGCGTCGTGCACATGCTGCTGGCATCGGGACTTACTGCGTCCTTCCTGATCAGCGGCGTATCGGCCTGGCGTTTCCTGCGCGGTGACAAGGGCGCTGAAGTGCGCGCCACCTTGCGCACCGGCGTCACGCTGGCGGCAGTGCTGGTGCCTCTGCAGATCCTGGCCGGCGACATGCATGGTTTGAACACGCTGCAGCATCAGCCGGCGAAGATCGCGGCGATGGAAGGCGCCTGGGAAACGGAGCGGGGCGCGCCTCTGCTGCTGTTCGCCATTCCGGACATTGAGCATCGGCGCAATCGCATGGCCCTGGGCATTCCCCGCGGCGCCAGTCTGATCCTGCGGCACGAAGCCGACGGCGAGATCCGCGGCCTCAATGAGTTCGCGGGCAAGCACCCGCCAGTGGGGCCGGTGTTCTGGGCGTTTCGCGTCATGGTGGGCATGGGCCTGCTGATGCTGCTTGCGGCCTGGAGCGGGCTGTTGCTGATGCGCAAGGATCGCGTGCCGCATCCACTCTGGCTGCGCCTGGCTGTGGCCATGACCTTCGCCGGATGGGTGGCCACGCTGGCAGGCTGGTACGTCACCGAAATCGGGCGTCAGCCGTATCTGGTCTACGGCATTCTCACGACTGCAGACGCAGCCAATCCCGCGCCCGTGCCAGTGGGCATCAGTCTCACGCTTTACCTGCTGGTGTATGCCCTGCTGATCGCCTCGTACATCAGCGTGCTCTTCTACCTCGCCAGGAAAGGCCCCGGTTCCGGCATGGCGGGGCAACCTGAGCTCGAGGTCCGCGCGGGCAAGGGGAAGTCCAATGCCTGATCTGTCCGCTCCCGCAGGCTGGCTGCCCGTGGTCTTCATGATTCTGATGGGCATCGCGCTGCTGCTGTACGTGGTGCTCGATGGTTACGACCTGGGCGTGGGCATCCTGATGATGCGGGCCACTGCCGCGGAAAGAGATGTGATGGTGTCGTCCATCGGCCCGTTCTGGGATGCCAACGAAACCTGGCTGGTGCTGGGCATCGGCATCCTGCTGGTGGCATTTCCGGCGGCGCACAGCATGGTTCTCACGGCGCTTTACCTGCCGGTGGTGCTGATGCTGATCGGATTGATCCTGCGCGGCGTGGCCTTTGATTTTCGCGTCAAGGCCTCCGATCGCCACAAGCCCTGGTGGAATCGCGCGTTCTGGGCTGGATCTTTGCTCACGGCTCTGGCGCAGGGCTACATGCTGGGTCGCTACATCACCGGCTTTGCCCCACAGCCGGCGGCACAATTTTTCGCAGTGATGACCGCGTTTTGCGTACCCGCGGCCTACGGGTCGCTGGGCGCCGGCTGGCTCATCATGAAGACCAGCGGTGCGTTGCAGCGACGCGCAGTGGCCTGGGCGCAGCGCGCCTGGTGGGGTACGGCCGCGGGTTTCGCCGCCGTATCCATTGCCTCGCCCCTGATCAGCACGCGCATTTTCGACAAATGGTTCACGCTGCCCTTTGTCGTGCTGCTGGCGCCGATTCCGCTGGCCACGCTGGTGCTGTTGCTCATCGCGGCGCGCTCGCTGCGGCGGCTCCCGGTGCGCCTGACGCAGGGCAATGAATATGGTGCATGGATTCCCTTCGCCTGCATGGTCGGGGTGGTGCTGCTGGGCTTCTACGGACTGGCGTACAGCCTGTTTCCTTTCCTGGTGATGGACCGCCTCACCATCTGGCAGGCCGCCAGCGCTCCCGAGTCGCTGCAGTTCATCCTGGTGGGTGTGGCCATCGTGCTGCCCGCCATCCTGGGCTACACCTTCTACGTCTACCGCATCTTCGCGGGCAAGGCCGAACCGCTTGGCTACGGGTGAGCTTGCAGGAATTGATTCGTATATACTCCCGGCCCCGCGCGCAGGCAGGCTCTGCAGGCCAGCCCCAGTGCGGGAACGACCAGGTCCGTGTTTGGCCGTGTCGAACCTGTTGCTTCCATGGGCGCCCGTAGCTCAGTTGGATAGAGCACCGGCCTTCTAAGCCGGGGGTCGCAGGTTCGATTCCTGCCGGGCGCGCCAGGCTGGTCAGGCGTGTGATCGATGGTGGACGTAGCTCAGCTGGTAGAGTCCCGGATTGTGATTCCGGCTGTCGCGGGTTCGAGTCCCGTCGTCCACCCCAACCCTTTTTTAAGGGCCGTTAGCTCAGTTGGTAGAGCAGTTGACTCTTAATCAATTGGTCGTAGGTTCAAATCCTACACGGCCCACCATTTTTGCAGCAGGCGCGAGAGTGGCGAAACTGGTAGACGCGCAGGTCTTAGAAGCCTGTGGGGTAACCCGTGAGAGTTCGAGTCTCTCCTTTCGCACCAGTGATCTGTCGAGAGCCAAGACTTTTGAGTGAAGGAACCGGACGATGCAGTTCACAGTAAAGACCACCACCGGACTCGAGCGCCGCATCGAAGTGGAAATTCCGCACACGCGCGTGGCGGGTGAAGTCGATCGCCGGCTGCGCGATCTGTCGCGCACCGCCAATATCCGCGGCTTCCGCAAGGGCAAGGTGCCGCTGGCGGTGGTCAAGCAGCAGTACGGCAGCCAGGTGCATGGTGATGCCGTCTCCGAGCTGATCCGCCAGAGCTACAGCGATGCGGTGAACAAGGAAAACCTGCGCCCGGCCAGTGGCCCGCGCATCGAGCCCATCCAGATCGAGCCGGGCAATGACCTGAAGTTTGCCGCCGTGTTCGAGGTAATGCCCGAAATCAGCGTGAAACCAGTGGACGATCTGGCCATCGAACGTCCGACCACGGATGTGACCGAGGCCGACATCGACGCCATGATCGAAAGCATGCGCCGCCAGCGCGTGACGTATTCGGCCGTGGACCGCGCCGCGCAGAAGGGCGATCGCGTCACCGTGGATTTTGCGGGGCGTGTGGACGGCGTGGCCTTCGACGGCGGCACCGGCACCGACATGCAGGTGGTGATTGGCTCAGGCCGCGCCATCGCCGATTTCGAGGCTGCGCTGATCGGCATGAGCCGCGACGAGAAAAAGACGGCGCCGGTCAAATTCCCCGACAACTATGGCGCCAAGGAACTGGCCGGCAAGAACGCCGAGTTCGATCTGACGGTCAAGAGTGTGGAGGGCGAGGAGCTGCCTGCCGTGGATGAAGCCTTCGCGCAGGCCTTCGGCCTGGCCGATGGCGGCATCGAGGCGCTGCGCGGCGAAGTGCGCAAGAGCATGGAGCGCGAGGCCCTGCAGGCCGTGCGTACGAAGCTGCGCAACCAGGTGTTCGAAGCCCTGCAGCGCGACAACCCCGTGGAACTGCCCCGCTCGATGGTGGACGAGCAGGTCCAGCAGCTGCAGATCGATCTGCTGCAGCGCATGGGCCGCGAAGACATGAGCCAGATGCCCCCGCGCGAGCCCTTCGAGGAGCCCGCCCGGCGCCGGGTGGCCCTGGGGCTGATCGTTGGCGAAATCGCCCGCCGCGAGAATCTGCAGGCGGACCGTAACCAGGTGTTTGCGCGCCTGGAAGAGGTCGCCGCGTCCTACCCCGATCCGGAACAGGTGAAGCGGGCCTATCTGCAGAACGCCGATGCCATGCGCCAGATCGAGACAGGCGTGGTCGAGGAGCAGGTGGTCAACTGGGTGCTGGGCAAGGCCCGGGTGACGGATCGCCCGATCAGCTTCGCGGACCTCACCGGTTTCGGCAAGCAGGCGTAGAATAGCTGCCATGAACGAGCGCGCCTTGAACCTGGTACCGATGGTCGTCGAGCAGACTTCGCGGGGCGAACGCGCCTACGACATCTACTCGCGGTTGTTGAAAGATCGTGTGATTTTCTGCGTGGGTCCGGTAGAGGACTACATGGCGAATGTCATCGTCGCGCAGCTGCTGTTCCTGGAATCGGAAAATCCAGACAAGGACATCGCGCTGTACATCAACTCCCCGGGCGGCCACGTCACCGCGGGACTCGCGATCTACGACACCATGCAGTACATCAAACCCGATGTTTCCACGATCTGCGTGGGGCAGGCGGCCAGCATGGGTGCCGTCCTTCTGGCAGGCGGAGCGAAGGGCAAGCGCTACTCGCTGCCGGATTCACGCATCATGATCCACCAGCCGCTGGGCGGCATGCAGGGCCAGGCCGCCGACATGGAAATCCATGCCCGCGAAATCCTGTACACCCGCGATCGCCTGAACGCCATCCTGGCCAAGCACACCGGCCAGCCGGTGGAAAAGATCAAGCACGACACCGACCGCGACAATTTCATGCGCGCCGAGGATGCCGTGG
>DATNCK010000358.1:0-6583 GCA_035571575.1 Steroidobacteraceae bacterium
CCTTGTAGTCGCCGACATCGTGCACATCCATGCCGAGCCAGTGACCGGTGCGATGCATGAAGAACTTGCGGTACGCGCCGTCCTTGATCAGCTTGGGTATGCGGCCTTTGAGGAGCCCGAGATCTGCCAGGCCGCGGGTTATCACATCCACCGCCGCCTCATGCGGCTGGTTCCAGTGATTGCCGGGACGGGTGGCGGCGATGGCTGCCTGCTGCGCCTCGAGCACGATCTCATAGACGGTGCGCTGCGCCGGAGTGAAATGGCCGTTCACCGGCCAGGTGCGCGTGATGTCAGAGGCGTAGTACTGATACTCGCAACCGGCATCCACCAGCAGCATGTCGCCGTCGACCAGCCGCGCGTCATTTTCACGGTAGTGCAGGATGCAGGAGTTCGCGCCGGCACCGCAGATGGGCTCATAAGCAGCCGTGGCATTGTGGCGGCCGTACTCGTGCATCAGCTCCGCGGCGATCTCGTATTCATGGCGACCCGGCTCGCAAAAGCGCATGGCGCGCAATTGCGCCGCTGCCGCGATGCGCCCGGACTCGCGCATCAGGTTCGCCTCCACGCGGCTCTTGTACAGCCGCATGTCATGCAGCACATGGTCGAGCGCGATGATCTCCTGCGGCGGATGCTTGCCCAGGCGCGGCGCCTGGCCGCGCAGCGTGGCCAGCCAGCCCAGTACCTTCTGGTCGAACTCCGGGTGCCCCATGGCGTAGTACACGCGTTCGCGGCCCTCCATCAGCCCGGGCAGGATTTCTTCCATGTCGGAGACCGGGAAGGCATCGTCCGCCGCATGACGCTCGACCGCGCCGGTTGGTCCGGCTCGTCGCCCATCCCAGGTTTCGCGCAGGGGATCGCGATCGCGCACGAACAGGATGTACTCGGCCGCCTCTCTTCCAGGCACGAGCACCGCAACCGCTTCGGGCTCGGAGAACCCGGTCAGGTAGTGGAAATCACTGTCCTGGCGGTAGGGATATTCGACATCGCTGTTGCGATGGCGAACGGGCGCCGCGGGCAGGATGGCAATGGCATTGCGGCCGATCAGCTTCGCCAGTTGGCGCCGCCGGCGTCCGAATTCGGTGTTGGTGGCCTTGAGCGCAGCCGCACGCGCAGCTACTGCTGCCGATCCATGAGCGCGCCGTTTCAATGCAGCACTTCCCGCGGCCGCTGGGGAGGCGGTTCGCGCAGTGGCTGCAGGTGCTCATACAGCAGCTGCACCCCCACTCGGACGAACTCCACCAGCTCGGCATAAGCCGCTTCGTTGGTTTCCGGGTCATCCTCCGGATCGACATCGACGTGAGTGATCTCCGTCATGTCGCGCAACACCTCGGCCGCCTCACCCTGCAACGAGTCCGCGTCGGGCAGCATGGCGCCGGCGCTGAGGCCATACAGGAAGCCCTGGCACCATTCACCCAGTGCCGAGGTGCGATCGTCGATGGATGCCTCATCGCAGGGCAATAGTGGCTGGAAGCCCAGCGTGCCCTCGCCCAGCGCGCTGCTGGTGGAATTGAAGATGGCCTGAAGGCTGGCCGAACAATGTTCATCGGCGCGTCCCTCGGGCAGGATCTCCGCCAGCCAGTCGTTCAGTGAACAAGGCGTGGCGCACAGGGAGCCCACCAGCGTGCCATGCGCCTCGGCGGCATCCGTCAGGGCATGCGACAGCGTCAGAACGCGCTGCAATTCGTCAAATGGCGGGGCCTGCTGCGGCATCTGCACCGCATTATGCCTGAAGCCCCCGACGTCATTGACCCCCCCGGTCCGGTGCGGGCACTATTGGATGGCCATGAGCCAGAACAACAAGAACATGCCGGTCGATGCCGAGTTGCAGCGTCTGGAAGTACGCGTCGGCGAACTGCTGACATTGGTGCAGCAACTCTCCGAAGAGAACCGCGCGCTGCGGCACCGGCAGGACAGCCTCTCCAATGAACGCGCCGCGCTGCTGCAGAAGAACGAGCAGGTGCGCACCCGCGTCGAAGCCATGATCGGGCGCCTGCGCGCAATGGAAACCGGCGCATGAGCGAGAGCCGCGGGGATCCGGTCAATGTCGAGATCCTCGACAAGGAATACCTGATTGCCTGCCCGCCCAATGAGCGGGAAGATCTGCTGAAGGCAGCGACGCTGCTGAACCAGCGGCTGAAAGATATCCGCGAACAGGGCAAGGTCATGGGCACCGAGCGGCTGGTGATCATGGCGGCACTGAACATGGCCAACGAACTGTCCAAGATCGCCTCCCGCGAGGAGCGCAGTGCAGCGGAGATGGGTTCGCGCGTGCGCAGCATGCGCGAACGCGTGGAGCGCGCGCTGGTTCACGGCCAGCAACTCGAACTGTAGTAAAGTGAGCCTGCGTCGCCTGCGGTGTTCGATACGCGGACCGGGTTACCCTCGGACCTAATTGAAAACCCAGGGGTCGGTCTTCGGCAGCATTGTGCATGTCCGCCCCGAGCGGAAAGCCTTACCTGCCGCGTTCCAGCCCCACCTTGTTGCTCCGGTTCGAGAGCAACGGTTCACACCGGCACAGGCGGGCGGCGCCTTCCCTCCTTCCCCTGGCTGACATGGCGCGCCCATGAGCAGCCCCCTCCCACCACTGGACCGCGTCGCCCTGCGCCGTGAATTGCGTGCACGGCGGCGCGCCATCCAGGGCAACGCGCGCCGCACCGCCGCACTTCAGGTCGCGCGCCTTATCGATGCAGAGCGCTGGTTGCGACCTGGCCGCCACATCGGCCTGTACCTGGCCATGAGCGAGGAACTCGACACCGGGGCGCTGCTGCAGCTGGCACTGCGACGCGGCTGTCACATCGCGTTGCCGCGCATCGTCAGCAAACGCCACAACCGCATGCGCTTCTACGATCACACGGCTGGCCCGGATACAGGCTCCATCCGCAGTGGCGCATTCGGCATCGCCGAACCGCAGGGCAACAGACTGCGCGCGGCCCGCGCCATGGATGTGGTTTTCATGCCTCTGGTGGGCTTCGATCCGCAAGGTCATCGAATCGGCATGGGTCGGGGGTTTTACGACCGCTACTTCGCGCATCGCGCACGGCTCGCCAGCTGGCGCCGTCCACTGCTGATCGGCCTGGCCTACGACGTGCAGCGCATGCCGGCGCTGCCGGCATCGGCTCATGATGTACCCCTCGATGCCATTGTGACGGAGTCCACAGTGCTGAAGATCAGCAGGAGACCCGCCTGATGCATTACTGGTTGATGAAGACCGAACCCGACACCTTCGGCATCGATGACCTCGAGCGTGCACCCCGGCAGACCACCAGCTGGGAAGGCGTGCGCAATTTCCAGGCACGCAACATGCTGCGGGATGACTTCAAGCGCGGCGACCTGGCTCTGTTCTATCACTCCTCCTGCGCCGAGCCCGGCGTCGCCGGCATCGTCGAGGTAGTGCGCGGCGGCTATCCCGATCCTTCGGCATGGCGCCGGGGCAGCCCTTACTACGATGCGAAAAGCCCTGAAAAGAAGCCACTTTGGTACACAGTGGATGTGCGTTTGAAGCAGCGACTGGAGCCGGCGCTGCCGCTGACCACCCTGCGTGAACATGCCGACGGTGCACTGGATGGCATGTTGCTGCTGCGCCGGGGCAACCGCCTTTCGGTTACACCGGTGACTGCTGAACACTGGAAGTTCATCCTCTCGCTGATACGCTGAGGGATCCGCGCAGCGCTTCGATGGATGCGATGACCCGCGAACTGCATGGACCATTCATGCATCCGTTCATGCAGCGATGACCATCGACATCGGTTGCCTCAACGCAACGTCGCTACCATGCTTGCTTGTATTTTTGCAACGCGTGTATATACTCGGTCCCCGGACTAACCTGTAACTGGAGAACTCTCATGGCGAAAGCCAAGAAGAAGGCCAAGAAAAAGGCCGCGAAGAAGAAGTAACTCGACGGTGAACGGCGAGTGCGGATGAAAATCCCGCTCGCCGTATCACCAGAAAAGCTACTTACACTGTGCCCGCGAAAGCGGGCACAGTCATTTTTGCCAGCAGGAAAGCCATGAGCGAACAACAACAAGAGATGAAGCGCCGCGTGGCGGCGGCGGCGCTGCAATACCTGGAAGACGGCATGATTCTCGGCGTGGGCACCGGCTCAACGGTCAATGCGCTGCTCGATCAGCTGGGTCCGTGGGTGGGACGATTGAAGGGTGCCGTCTCCAGTTCAGAAGCATCGACCCTGCGCCTGAGGGCGCTGGGCATACCGGTGCTGGATCTGAACGAGGTGGACTCGCTCAGCCTGTATATCGATGGTGCGGATGAGGCCAACGAGCGGCTGCAACTGATCAAGGGTGGTGGCGCGGCGCTGACGCGCGAGAAGATCGTTGCCGCGGCGGCCCGCACCTTTGTATGCATCGCCGATGAGTCCAAGCTGGTGCCTCGCCTGGGGAAGTTTCCCCTGCCCGTGGAAGTGATCCCCATGGCACGAAACCTGGTGGCGCGTGCGCTCACCGCAATGGGCGGTCGTCCAGCTCATCGCAATGGCGTGGTCACGGACAACGGTAACCACATTCTCGATGTGCAGGGCTTCAGCCTGGATGACGCGCGCCAGATGGAATCCCAGATCAACCAGATCGCCGGCGTGGTGACGGTGGGACTGTTTGCCCACCGCCCTGCGGATGTGCTGCTGCTGGCAACCCCACATGGCATCCGGCGTTTGCAGCACGCCGCCGATTAGCCGCTGTCAGACCCGGATCAGATCGGGCGTCGGTCACGCCTTACAGGGCATCGGGTTGCGAGCCGCAAGGCGGGCCTGATAGGCTCTATATATGCGTCACCAGCAGCACATCATCGTTCCAGCCATCCCCGGCGGCGAGTTGCTGGTTGCGCGCCTGCACCTGCGACGCTAGGCGCCACTGTCGACGACTCCGCGCCTTTGGGCGCATCATTTCCCCATCCGTACTGATTTGACCGGCCCGTTGCAGGCCCTTGAGCCCGCGGAACGGTTCAAGCGGGAGACGACCATGTTGAAGGACCCTTCCAGAAAATACCGCCCCTACGGCATCGCGCCATTGGCCAACCGCCGCTGGCCTGACGTGAAGCTGACGCGCCCGCCGCTGTGGTGCAGCGTGGATCTGCGCGATGGCAACCAGGCCCTGATCGAACCCATGGACGGCCAGCGCAAGCGCCGCATGTTCGACCTGCTGGTGGCCACCGGCTTCAAGCAGATCGAGGTGGGCTTCCCTTCGGCCTCGCAGACCGACTTCGACTTCATCCGCGAGCTGATCGAACAGAACCTGATTCCGGATGACGTGACCATCCAGGTACTGACGCAGGCGCGACCCGATCTCATCCGCCGCACCTTCGAGTCGCTGCGCGGTGCGCCCCGGGCCATCCTTCACTATTACAACGCCACTGCCCCCGTTTTCCGGCGCGTGGTATTCCGGCAGGACAAGCCCGCCACCGTGAAGCTGGCCACGGACGCCGCGAAGCTGATCGTCGAGCTGGCGGCGGCGCAGCCCGCGACCCGCTGGTCCTTCGAATATTCACCGGAAACCTTCTCGTTCACCGAGCAGGACTTCGGGCTCGAGATCTGCAACGCGGTGATGGAAGTGTTCCAGCCCACCCGCGAGAACCCGCTGATCCTGAACCTGCCTTCCACGGTGGAAGTCTCCACCCCGAATATCTACGCCGACCAGATCGAATGGTTCTGCGGGCAGCTTCCGAACCGGGACCGGGCGTTGATCAGCCTGCATCCGCACAACGATCGGGGCACGGGCGTGGCGGCCGCCGAACTGGGCATGATGGCCGGCGCCGATCGCGTGGAGGGCACGCTGTTCGGCAATGGCGAGCGCACCGGCAATGTGGACATCGTCACGCTGGCGCTGAATCTCTACACGCAGGGTGTCGATCCGGGGCTGGACTTCGCCAACATCAACGAAGCTGCGCGCTGCGTGGAGTACTGCAACCAGCTGCCCATCCATCCGCGCCACCCCTACGTGGGTGACCTGGTGTTCACCGCCTTCTCAGGCTCGCACCAGGACGCGATCCGCAAGGGCTTCTCCGAACGCAAGGAAGCAGACCTGTGGGAGATCCCCTATCTGCCCATCGACCCGCGCGATGTGGGTCGCACCTATGAATCCGTGATCCGCGTGAACAGCCAGTCCGGCAAGGGCGGCGTGGCCTACCTGCTGGAACAGGAATACAACGTCTCGCTGCCGCGGCGGCTGCAGATCGAGTTCTCGCCGATGGTGCAGGCCGTCACCGATTCCAGCGGCAAGGAAGTCACCGCCGCCTCCATCTGGCAGCTGTTCGAGAATGAGTATCTGTCGCAGGAAGGCAAGGAGTTCCAGTACCGCGGCCATCACCTGGTCACTGCCACAGACGGCAGTGACGGCGAACTGCTGACGCTCAACATCGTGCGCAAGGGTCAGCCCATGCAGCTCACAGCTCGAGGCAATGGTCCCATCGACGCGCTGGTGCACGCGCTGGCCCTGCCCTTCGACGTGCTTTCGTACGAAGAGAAGTCCATCGGCAAGGGCAGCGAGGCGAAGGCTGCGGCCTTTGTCGAGATCACCACGCCCTCGCGGGTGACGCTGTTCGGTGTGGGGGTGCACGCCAACATCATCACCGCGTCGAT
>DATNCK010000359.1:0-5438 GCA_035571575.1 Steroidobacteraceae bacterium
CTTCCGGCCCATCACCATGACCACGATGTGCACGCTGTTCGCGGGCCTACCGCTGATGATCGGCCATGGCGCGGGCTCCGAGCTGCGCCGGCCGCTGGGTTTCGCCATGGTGGGCGGGCTGGCGCTGTCGCAGCTGCTGACGCTGTTCAGCACACCAGTGGTGTATCTGTACCTGGAGCGCATGCATCAGTGGTACATGCGCCGCAAGCAGCGCCACGTGCCCAAGGATGAAGCACTCGTGACGCAGCCATGAAAGTGCTCATCGTCGAAGACGAACGCAAGACCGCCGACTACCTGCAGCGTGGCCTCACCGAGCAAGGTTGCGCAGTGGATGTGGCCTATGACGGCATCGACGGTCAGCATCTGGCCGTGCACCACGACCACGATGTGATCGTGCTCGACGCGATGCTGCCCGGGTTGAACGGCTTCGAGCTGCTGCGCTCGCTGCGCGCCGTGAAGAACACGCCGGTCATCATGCTGACCGCGCGCGACGGGGTCGAAGATCGTGTACGCGGCCTGCGCGATGGCGCCGACGACTACCTGGTCAAGCCCTTTTCATTCGTGGAGCTGTTCGCACGCCTGCAGGCGCTGACGCGGCGTGGCCGCCTGCAGGAGGCAACGTTGCTGCGCGTGGGTGGCCTGAGTGTCGACCTGATCGCCCGTCGCGCCGTGCGCGACGGCCAGCGCCTGGATCTCACGGCCAAGGAATTCGCGCTGCTGGCACTGCTGGCGCGTCGCCAGGGCGAGATACTTTCGAAGACCACCATTGCCGAACTGGTCTGGGACATGCATTTCGACAGCAACACCAATGTAGTGGAAGTCGCGATCAAGCGGTTGCGCGCCAAGATCGACGCGCCGTTCGCGACCCCTTTGCTGCACACCATCCGCGGCATGGGTTACGTGCTTGAAGAACGCAGCGCAGCCGCCTGAACCGCTGACGCGACGACGCTCTATCGCGCTACGTTTGGCGCTGATGTTCAGCGCGGTGGCGCTCGCCAGCTTCGCGCTGATCGGCTTTGCCGTGCACGAGTTGCTGTCACGCGACCTGGCGCGGCACCAACAGGAACAGGTGGCCGACCGACTGGCGGATCTGCAGTTCATGCTCGAGCACGGCCGCTCCGTTGATCTGGTTGACCGCGTGCACGACAAGATCGCGGCGGTGACCAGCAATGGCCGCACGCGCTACTGGCTGTGGAGCGAGGATGCCGTATGGCGCTACGGTGATGATGCCGAGCGGATGGCGGATATCACACGTTCGAAGCCGGGTTTGCTGCGTCTGAACATGGATTCCTCGCGCGATCAAATGGCGCTGTTGGCCGCCGACATCGCAGCCACACCGGTGCATCCTCCACTGCGACTGATAGCCGGCATCGACACTGCGCCCATCAATCAGATCCTGCGCACATTCGAGATCTGGCTGCTGCCGGTGATGCTGTGCGGCGCCCTGCTGGTGGCCGCTCTGAGCTATCACGTCGCCCGTGTGGGACTGAAGCCGGTGGCGCAGCTTTCTGCGGATGCTCAGCGTATCGGCCCGGACAACCGCGCGCAGCGCCTGCGCATGCCCTCGCTGCCACTGGAGCTGGCGGAGTTCGGCAGCTCCTTCAATTCGGCCCTGGATCGACTCGACACTGCGTATACGCAACTGGAGAGCTTCAACGCCGACGTGGCGCATGAACTGCGCACTCCGCTGGCCAATCTCATCGGCCAGACGCAGGTGGCGCTGTCACGCGAGCGTGATGCGGTGCAACTGCGGGAAGTGTTGCAGTCGAATCTCGAGGAGATCGAGCGCCTGCGCACCATTGTCTCCGACATGCTGTTCCTGGCGCGGGCCGAACGCGGCGAGCGGGCCGCGCGACGCGTGGACACTTCACTGGCGCGGGAAATCGGCAAGACGGTGGAGTTCTTCGACATGCTGCTCGATGACGCAGGGCTGGAAGTCGAGGTGCAGGGCGATGCCAACGCGGCCATCGAAACCTCGCTGTTCCATCGGGCCGTGACCAACCTGCTGCAGAATGCCATCCAGCACGCGCCGCGCGGCGCCCGCATCCTGGCGCAGGTCGCAGCCACCGATGAGGACGTACGGGTGAGCGTCAGCAATCCCAGCGAGCCCATCTCCGCGGAGCAATTGCCGCGGCTGTTCGACCGCTTCTACCGCGCCGATGCCTCGCGCTCCAACAGCGATGCCAACCATGGATTGGGCCTCGCCATCGTGAAGGCCATCGCCTCGATGCATGGCGGGCGGGTATTCGCCCGCTCCGAGGCTGGGATCACCACCGTCGGCTTCAGCCTTGGACGGTCATCCGGCGCATAAAAGTGCCGCAAATGCACCGCAACCTGCCCCGTCTGGGGGGAAAAACAGTGAGCCTGCGCGAGGCCGGGTTGCCGAGCGTGGTGCATTTGCGGCAGAGAACTAGAAGTTGTACTGGTACGTCAGAGCAATCTCCCGCGGACGTGAGCGCGTCACGCTGACCATGTTGCGCAGCGGTGCCCCAACCACACCGAGAGGCACCGTGCCCAAACTCGGATTGAAGGTGTCCCAGAACCCACCACCGAACTTGGTTGCGAAATTCTCATAGGTCTTGTCGAGCAGATTGTTGGCCGACAGCGTGACCACGCTCTTCTTGTTCACGGAGGTCCACTGCAGGCGCGCGTTCACGACGTCGTAGCTCGGCATCAGGTACGCGCCGTCCGACTGGGCGGCTGGATCGGTGGACTCCGGATAGGTCTGCTGGTCCGACGTATAGGAATAGTTCACGTTGAAAGTGAACGAGCCGACCGTCGTGTTGCGCAATGAGTAGGTAGCCCCGACATTCCAGGTGGGCGAGGCCTGCGGCGGGAACAGGTTCGGTCCGCCGTTCGCCACCACATCGTGAATGTTGTAGCTGGTGGTGCCGAACGAGCCGTCCAGTGTCAGGCTGTCGGTCAGCGCGAACTGTGCATCGACTTCCGCACCCATCAGATCGATGTTGCCCGTGCTGCGCAGGAATACATTGGACCCCGTGGGACAATCCGCGCTCACCACGCACGGCTGGCGCACGGCGGTCTGCCGATCCCGCCAGTCCATGTAGTACCCGGTCGGATTGATGCGCAGGCGCTTGTCGAAGAACGTCATCCGCAGGCCCGCTTCCAGATTGGTGACCTGCTCCGGCGGAATGGCTTTGTACAGCAGCGACTGCTGCACGCCGGTAGGACAAGTGGATGTACCCGGGGTCGACGGCGTCGTGCAGCTGATGAATGTGAACGCGGGGAAGGCCCCCGCCTTGTGCGCGCGGGATGCCGTGCCATACGCCATGATGTCGTCGGTGAGGTGGTAGTCCACCGTGCCGCGCCAGTCGACAGCGTGCCAGCTGTCATGCGCATTCACCGTCGTGGACGTGGTGCCGGGCACCGTCACGAAGTCAACGGGCGTGCCAGGCCGGCGCGTCGCCTCGATTTCCTTCTTGTCGTAGGCCAGCCGCACGCCGCCGGTGAGATTCAGCTGGTCGGTGATGTGCCAGGTGAGGCTGCTGAACCACCCCACGGACTTGGCTGTCTGGTCCACGTCGGCCGCGTTGGTGATGCGGACAAAGGCCTCGCCCACATTGCCGTTGGCCGCACCGGAAGCAGCTAGGTTGGCGGCGATCTGCAAGGCGGTCGGATACACACTGGTGCCGCGGCGAGTCTGCGTGACGCCCGAGGACTGCGCATCTTCCCAGAAATAGTTCAGGCCAGTAACCGCGTCCACCTTGCCGCCGAACAGCTTCGCGTTGAGCTGGAACTCCTGGTACAGCGACTTCGACTGCACATTG
Organism: Steroidobacteraceae bacterium; assembly: GCA_035571575.1. Taxonomy (GTDB): domain Bacteria; phylum Pseudomonadota; class Gammaproteobacteria; order Steroidobacterales; family Steroidobacteraceae; genus ZC4RG30. The sequence goes on from DATNCK010000359.1 coordinate 3,789, forward strand.
TCTTGCGCCAGAGTAAAGCCCAGCAGCGGGCCATCGGACAGCGAGTTGTGATCCAGGCGCGAGAAGCCTGTGATGGAGGCGAGCTGCACGTCGTCGTTGATCTTCCACTGCAGGTTGGCGTCAACCTGCTTGTACTTGTTGTCGTCGCGCAGCGCGCAGGCCTGATCCCAGTCGGGATTGAAGTCGTCGAGGAAGCAGAAATCCGGCATGGTGTAGTTGTCGAGCACGACGCGCGGATCATTGAGCACGGCCAGCGGCGCCTGCCCCGCCAGCACCAGCGCATCGCGCAGCCAGTCCGCGTAATTGCCCTGGTAGTTCAAATCGGGTCGCAGGTCGAAACTGGTGATGTCCTGAGGCGAACCCGTGCCATGAGAATCGCTGTAGAACCCGGCGAGGGTCAGCTTCAGGTCGTCGGTGAAATCGTAGGCGAGCTGCAGGCGACCCAGCCGCGAGATATTGCCGCCGAGTTCCTGCGTGCCGCGCTGGACGAAGCCGTCCTCATGCAGATACGCGGCCTGTGCGCGCACCGCGAGCTTGTCCGTGACCGGAAAATTCACCGCGCCGGTGATGTTCTTCTGGTCGAAGTTGCCATAAGTACCCTTGATGTAGGCCTCGAACTCCTGCGACGGCTGCTTCGTGAACAGGCGGATGGCGCCGCCCTCGCTGTTGCGGCCGAACAGCGTGCCCTGCGGCCCGCGCAGGATCTCGGCCCGATCGATATCGAACACCTTGAGCACCGAGCCGCTGGTGCGCGGCACATAGATGCCGTCGATGTACATGGCGACGCCGCGCTCGCCCGTGGCGCCGCCGCCGCCGCCGATGCCGCGAATCGAGAATACCGGCGCATTGTTGCCGCCCGTCCGACCGGCCTTGATGCTGAGATTGGGCGTGAAATCGGAGAGATCCATGATGTCTTCGATGCCCTTGGACTGCAGTGCCTCTTCGGTGAGCGCGACCAGGGAAATGGGTGTGTCCTGGAGTTGGGTTTCACGACGCTCTGCCGTCACCACGATCTCTTCCAGTGCCTGCCCGCGGGCGGTCAGGGGGACTCCCACCACCAGTGCCGACACTGCAGCTGCCACGGCACTTACCGCGTTGCGCTGCCGAATTGATGCACGGCGGTTGTCTACCCACTGGTTCATGAATCCCCCAATTTTTTTTTGGACCGCCGGAAGCCTATTGACAGCACCGGACCACGTCTCCACTGTGGCGGTAGCGACCTGCAGGCTGACGGCAGTTCGCGCGTGCGGACTGCGATTCAGTCCGGCCTGGGGGGGCGCATGACTCAAGCGGTGCAAATTTTCTCGACGCAGGGAGTTCCGGGTCCGCGCAAGGCGCAGATGTGGAACACCATGCTGGGCGAGCTCATTGACGCGGTGCAGGTATTGCCGCGCGATCCACTGCATTTCGACGGGACACTGATCCGTCAACGTGTCGGCGCGCTGACACTGTTCGAAGTGCGTTGCGCCAGCGTGCGCGTCCGGCATCAGCGATCGATCACGGCGCGCAGACGCCGGCCGTCCTTCCAGCTGCTCATGCCCGTTCAGAGTGAGTTCACGCTTTCACACGGCGATCGGCCTTCGACGACGGTGAGTGCGGGTTCCTTCTGCCTGATCGATCGGACCGCACCCTATGAAATGATTCACGGTG
>DATNCK010000360.1:0-5838 GCA_035571575.1 Steroidobacteraceae bacterium
TTCGTCGCCGGCGTTACTGGCGAACAATATGCGCTGCCCGATGCAGTCCCTTCACTGCGCGCAGTCCGACAGAGAACGCACGATGGCGCCTTCATCTCTCTGAGTGCAGCCGATCCGCTGAATCTGCTGGGCATCGTCACACCTGGTGAACGGCTTGCGGCGCTGCCGGGAAATCGCCTGCTGCTGCGGGATGGAGTCCCCATTGCCGTGCATGTTGGCGGCGAGGTGAAGTTCCTGACGGGGCTCGGCATTCCCGAACAATGGGAGGCGCGCAACGCATTGCTCCGGCGTCCCCCTGCTGCTCTTGCCGCGCAGGGCAATTGACGCACCCGCTGGCGCGTCAGCGGAATCCTACGCAAGCCGGCGGCAACGGCTACTGATGTGCGGACTGCTGCAGCGCGTACGTTCAATGCGCTGATCAAGAAACATTAATGCGATGAACGTCAGCGTAAAGGGCATATTTTCGAGAGTTGATGGATGAAAAGCCGGGTCCGCGAAAAAGCGAAGGTCGGGGTGGTGCGCAGAAACCCTGCCCGTGCGGCCAGCCGATTGAATGACATCCTGGGCAACGGCGATCAGGCCAAACTGCTGCTCACGCTGCGCGAGATGACCCACGACTTCGGCGGCATACATCACGTGGCCAGGCAGGCGAGGCTGAACCGCTCGCAGCTGTACCGCACCTTGTCCGACCAGGGAAATCCGGCGTTCCGGACGCTGGTGGCCATCTTGAAGACCATGGGGTTGCGCGTCGCCGTCAAGCCTGTCGCGCCCGCGAAAGCGAAGCGAAAGGCCACCCGGCACTGATCGATCAGCCCTGTGCCGCATAGATGCGGCGCACAGACTCCATGTTGTCGGCCTCCTCGGCGCGCTTGTCGTCGCGATAGCGTTTCACGCGAGCCAGTCGCAGCGCCAATCCGCCCGGATATCGAGGACTGGCCTGTAGATCGCTGAAGGCAATCTCGGCTACCAGTTCCGGCCGCACATACACCGTCATTGCATCGCGCCGCGTCTCCCGCGCGAGCAGCTCGCGCGTCTGCCACTCGAGCATCTCATCGGTCAGGCCTTTGAAGGTCTTGCCCAGCATCACGTATTCACCAGTGGCGACGTCCAGTGCACCCAGGTGCAGATTCGAGAGCTTGCCGACGCGTCGTCCGCTGCCCCATTCCGCAGCAAGCACCACCAGATCCAAGGTGTGCGAGCGCTTGATCTTGAACCAGCTCGCGCCACGATTGCCCGCTTCGTAGATGGACGAGAGCGACTTCGCCATGACGCCCTCGTGCCCGGCTGCCAGTGCGTCGCGGTAGAACGCTGCTGCTGCGACCGCCTCCCCGGTGACGAGACAGGGAATGCGCGCTGCCGGCACCGCGTTTTCCAGTGCCTGCATGCGTTCGCTCATCGGACGGTCGGCAATCGTCCTGCCTTCAATCAGCAGGCAGTCGAAGAAGAAGGCCCGCATCGGCAGCTCTTCCAGCAGGGACTGCACATCGAGCTTGCGACCGAAGCGGCGCATGGTGACCTGAAAGGGATGAGGCCTTCCGGCCGGGGTGTAGCTGATTGCCTCGCCATCCAGCACCACTTCGTTCACAGGCAGCGCCTGCGCGGCGGCGACGATCTCCGGAATTGCCGCACCGATTTCATTCAGAGCGCGGGTGTAGACGCGCACCTGCGCACCCTGTTTGTGCACCTGGATGCGCGCGCCGTCCATCTTCCATTCGAACTGCACCGGCGCAGCCAGCTCTTGCAGCGCTTCGTCCACATCCGCGGCCGTCTGCGCGAGCATGGGCGCCACGGGATGAAAGAGGCGCAACTGAAATTGCTGCAGCCCCTGCTCTCCTTCGGTGAGAGCCGCTACCGCCAACTGACCCAACCCTGGCGCATACATGGCAGCGCGACGTACGCTGGCGGCCGGCAACTTTGCCGCCGCCGCAATCGCATCGATCATGACGCCGTCCAATGCTCCCTGTCGCAGCTCGCCGGCCAGCAGGCGCAGCAGGAAATCCTGCTCGACCGGTGTCGCCGCGGCGAACAGCCCCGCAAGCAGTGCGGCACGTTTCGCAGCCGAGCCCGCACCCGAAATCCTCGTGAGCGACTGCAGCGTGGCATCGAGCTGCTGAATCTGCAGGGTGGATGTAGCGGCCCCGGCTTGCGCTGCGACGCCTTGCAGCGTGCGGTATCCAATTCCGATGCGGCCCTGAGGCAGACTGCCCGACAGATACGCCACAGCAATTGCCACCACCTCATCCGGCAGCGCTGCCAGGCATTCCGCCAGCGCACGGATTTTCGCCAGACGCGAAGTACTGCCCGCTACGCGTTGCGAAGTCTCGACCAGTGATGCAAGCGTTCCCATCTGTGTCGTAGCATTACAGAACAAGGCATTAATCGGGGGTCGATACGTGAAGCCATTCCGCCTATTGCTGGCTGCGCTGACGTTCACCGGCACGGTGTACGCTGCGGCGCCGAGCCCGAGCCCCAATCCCGCGAGTTTCGAACTGGCGCTGGTCGACTTGCAGGGCCAGAAAAAAGTATTGGGCACCCTGCCAGGTTCAGTGTTTGCGCCACGCATCTCGCCCAACGGAAAACAGGTGGCGTTTGAACTGGCGGACGAAATCACCGCCGCGAACCAGCCGCGGATCACGCGCGTCTATGTCGCAGACCTGGACAAGCTGGACAAGCGTCGGGCGCTGCAGCTCACCACCGCATCGGTCCAGAACTGGGCGCCTGTGTGGTCTCCCGATGGAGACTGGATCGCCTTCCTCGCATCGGGCAATGGCAGTGACGCGCTGTACCGGCAGCGTGCGGATGGCTACATCCAGCCGCTGTACATGGCAGACGGGCGCGCGCCGGAAGGTTGGTACAAGGGTGAAAAACTGGCCTTCATCACCCTCACCGGCGACCGTGACTACGGCATCTCGGTGCTGGATATCAGCACCAAGAAAGTCACGCGACTCATCGATCTGCCCGGCTCCGAGCAGCACAGCAGCCGCTTTTCACCCGACGGCAAATGGATTGCCTACGTCTCGAATGAAACTGGCAGGCAGGAGGTGTGGCTGGAACCCATGCCGCAAACCGGCAAACGTTTTCAGCTCACCAGGCAAGGTGGCCGGCACCCTGTCTGGTCCCCCGACGGCGCCAGTCTCTACTTCGAGCTGGACGACAAATTGTTCCGTCTCGATATGACGCTGGGCGCGGAGGTCCCGCGGGCCAGCGAACCGGCAGCCCTGCCCATCTCAGGCTTCCAGCAGGGAGATCTGAGGCGGCAGTTCGATCTGACGCCCGATGGCAAGGCGTTCCTGATGCTGTTCCCCGCAGTCCGGTCGGGTCCGTAGCAGTCAGCCGGCCCTGTACTCCAGAGCTTGATTACTGCCGCGGCACCCCCATTTCCCTTACAAACCCGGAGGTGCGACTTGAGCGATTCCGACCGCAAGAAGCTGCTGGTGGGACTGGAGGCTGAATTCCGACGCTCGGAGACGGCACTGGCCGTCGCGCAGGCCGACTTTGAGAAGGCCTACACCGAAATGTGGAATTACATGAATCAGCAGACCGACGAGCCCCGCCGTGTGCTGGCCTTTGCACCCGGCATCACAATGCATTGACGAAATTGAGCGCGCCCACCGCTACACCAGACCGGCACCGTGTCGACAAGTGGCTTTGGCATGTGCGCTTGTTCAAAACCCGCTCCCTTGCCGCAGAGGCGGTGAGCGGGGGCAAGGTGAAGGTCGACGGTGAACGCGTCAAACCTGCGCATGCGCTGCGCATCGGTCAGCTCGTGACCGTTACGCTGAGCGAACGCGCCATTGAAGTACAGGTCATGGATCTGCCACCACGGCGTGGATCGGCGCCACAGGCGCAAGCCTGCTATGCAGAGACCCCCGCCAGCGTGGAACGTTCGGCGCGGCACCGCGAGCAGCACCGACTCGCGGCACTTGCCCGTCCGCAACCCGATCACAGACCCGACAAACGCGAACGCCGCCAGCTCGACCAACTGCGGCGCCGGCAGGGATAGCGCCTACAGGTGACGGACTTCCGCTGGGGCACTGCGCCAATTGTCATGCAGGCCGTCCATGAAGTGCACCGGTGCGGCAATGAGCTCAGCAGCCGGTAGATCATCCAACGCCGCCAGGTGCACAGATACGTAAGGGCCACCAACCTGCTCGATGTTGCCGTGGCCATGTGTGGCGATGCCGCAGCGCTTGCAGAAGCGATGATGCCCTTCGCCCCAATCGCCTGCCTTGCCGTAGTCGGCAAGTTCATCCGCGCCAGTCAGCAGCCTGAAGTCGGCCGGCTGCACCCCGATGTTCCACATCCGCTGCTTCCAGCAGAAGGTGCAGTTGCACTTGCCCGTGCCTTGCGAAAGGTCGATATCGGCTTCGAAGGTGACTGCCTTGCAGTGGCAGCTGCCGTGGTAAGTCTTTTTCATGCCCGATCCTCCAAGCGTTCGTGGGAGTATCGATCACGGATGCAGGCATTGAAATAGGAGCCCCGCGAGTGGGCCCGGCGCATGGCCATGTACACCTCCGGCGGCACATCCACGTAGGCATAGCGACGGCCTGACAGGAACTCAATCACCAACCGGTGGCTGTCCGGGTGATATTGAAATCTGCGGATGACCGTCGACGGCATGGCGATGTCGCCCGCTCTCAGCTGCGGCGGCTCGCAGCGCTCTGCCTCGCCCCGGGCTTGCTCTTCCTGGTCCTGGATCTTCCCGAAGATGAGGAAGGCTGTTCATCGTTGGCATGGGCGAGCGAGGCGTTTAGCGCAACGGCCAATGCGGCATCACCACTGACTAGATCCGACCACTTCAACTGCTGACCGTTGCGGCGACCCTTCAGAGTCAATTTGATCCCGCTGTCGTCTAAAGCGACCACATAGGGGCGGCCTTTGATGCTGACCTGACGTTTTAGTGTGCCGTGGAGTTCGGTTACCACGGCGTGATTGTAAGGCGGAACATGGCAGACTCCGCCTCTGCGGCTGTGGGCGGCCACAGCCTTTCTTTGTCAGCCACGGCCTACGACGCGCCGGGTTACATGAGAGTGATTCGTTGTGTACCTTGTCGGGGAAAGCCGTTCGATCCCGTGCGTCATGAAACATCCGCTTCATCCAACTTGCCTTCGTGTCCGTGGGCTCGCCGGCCCGTGGTGGGCGTTGCTGCTGACGGGAATTTCGGTGCTGCAGGGCTGCAGCTCGCTGCAGGGTGAAAAGAAAGCTGGGCCTGGCAGCGCGGACGGCGCAGCACAGCTCTCCTTCAAAGTGGATGTGGTCAGCGACAACCATCGCGTGGCCAGGTATCTCGAGCGCTATCTCGACATCCAGCGCTTCTCCGATTTTCCGGATCTGCAGGCGGGTGAGCTGCGCCGTCTGCTGGGCGAGGCCGAGTCCAATGCGCGCGACCTGCTGGCGGCGCTGGGCTACTTCAATCCCAAGCTCAACCTGAAAGCGGGTGATGCCGCGGAGAAAGACGGCGGAAAGCGGCGCATCGTCATAGAAGTGGATCCGGGCAAGCAAACCAGGATCGAAAGTCATGACATCCGCTTCGCGGAGCCCATGAACAGTGACGCACAGAGCGAGCGGCAGCGCCGCGCGATTCAGCGCGATTGGCTGCTGAAAGATGGCGACCCCTTCACACAGGAGGAATGGGACGCCGCAAAAACCGCCGGCCTGCGGACCCTGCAGCGCGAACGCTATCCCACAGCCCGCATCTCCAACAGCGAGGCCACCGTCAATGCAGACACCAACCAGGCCGCACTGCAGGTGACCTATGACGCAGGCCCCCCGTATCGCTTCGGTGGCCTGAAACTCGAAGGCGTGCAGCGCTACGACGCCAAGGGCATCCACAACATC
>DATNCK010000361.1:0-9723 GCA_035571575.1 Steroidobacteraceae bacterium
CAGCGCTGGCCGACAGGCACCGCTCCCAGACCATTGCGGTATACAGCCATGACAGCGTGATCCGCACGGTACTGCTGCAGGCGCTCGGCGCTGCCTTCACGACCTATCACCGGCTCGAAGTGGACCCTTGTTCGCTCAGCGAGTTGCGCTACGAGACCGGTGTGATCGAAATAGTGCGCATCAACCAGCGCACCGGCTAGGACTCACCCTACAGGTCGAGCCTCCCTCCGGGACTGGCGCCGGGGCCGTCCGCAGCAGACCCTCAATGCACGTCGTCAATGTGCCCAGGCCATTCCCGGCGCCTCCATCATCCATCGCTGAAATCATCTGCGGCTATGTGGAGCGCGCGAGGAGTCCCCGTGAACTCGATCCAGGTTGAAGAACTGTTGCTGCAATCCCTTGAGGCTGAACTCGGTGGAGTGGGGATTTACGAGACGGCCATTGCCTGTGCGCTCCACCCGCAACTGCTCGCTGAATGGAAGACCTACCTCGAGGAGACCAGACGACATGTAACGAAGGTGCAGTCTCTCTGCATTCAGCTCAACATCGATCCCGAGCGCGAAACGCCGGGGCGGGCGGTAGTGCGCCACATCGGCGCCTCACTGGTCACTGCCATGGAAATGGCGCAGCAATCTGGCGACCCCGACGCCGCGCAGCTCGTGGCCTGCGAGTGCATCGTGCTGGCGGAGACCAAGGACCACACCGATTGGGAGCTGATCGGGCAGTGCGGCAAAAGCGGTACCGGCAAGTCCGAGGCAGCGCTGCTCGAGGCCTATGAGGAAATCGAGGATGAGGAGGACTCGCATCTCTACCACAGCAAGGGCTGGGGTCGGGAACTGTGGATGGAGGCACTCGGACTGGATGCCGTGCTGCCGCCACCGGAAGAACAGCTCGACGTGAAGACAGCCATCGGTGCCGCGAAGGCGCAGGCCAGCGTACGGGCCGCACGCCGTACCGGCGGCACCGAACCGCGCAGCGCGCAGTAAAGGGGAAACAGGTCATGGCCACACGCAAGAAACAGTCTGCGCCCCGCGCGCGCGCCAAGCCGCTGGCTTCCGCACAGGCCGGCTCGCCCTCGGCCGCTTTGAGCAGTGCCCACAGCACCATCTCGGGACCATCGTTCGACGATGCGCCGGAGCGCACGGCGGATCTGCTGCTGCTGAAGCAGCGCGGCACGCAGGCGCTGGCTGCCAGCATGCCTGCCAACGAGAACAAGCGTGCCGAGTATGGCGAGGCCACCGATGTGCCGCCGCTGGGCGCGTCACGCGAGCCCGGCAGTCCGCTGATCACCGCCAGCACCGTGACCGAATCGACGCCCTCGCCCAAGACGGGCGTGGGCGTTCCGCCGGATGGCTCCAATCCCGCAAACGGAACGCTGGATCGAGTGCGTGTTGATTCCGCGGGGCAGCGGCTCACCACCAACCAGGGTGTCCCGATCGCGGACAACCAGCACTCGCTGAAAGCCGGACTTCGCGGCCCCGCGCTGCTGGAGGACTTCATCCTCCGCGAGAAGATCACGCATTTCGATCACGAGCGGATTCCCGAACGCGTGGTGCATGCGCGCGGTTCTGCTGCGCATGGTTTTTTCGAGTGCTATGCGTCAATGAAGGACGTGACTGCGGCGTCTCTGTTCGCCGAAAAAGGCAAGCGCACGCCGGTGTTCGTCCGTTTTTCCACTGTCGTGGGCGAGCGCGGCTCCGCCGACACGGCGCGCGACGCGCGTGGCTTCGCGGTGAAGTTCTATACGGATGAGGGCAACTGGGACCTGGTGGGCAACAACATCCCCGTCTTCTTCATCCAGGACGCGATGAAATTCCCGGATCTGGTCCACGCCGCCAAGCCGGAGCCGCACTGCCAGATGCCGCAGGCGGCGACCGCGCATGACACCTTCTGGGATTTCGTGTCGCTGATGCCGGAATCGACGCACATGCTGATGTGGGTGATGTCGGACCGCGGTATTCCGCGCAGCTATCGCATGATGCAGGGCTTCGGGGTACACGCGTTCCGCTTCGTCAACGAAGTCGGCGCATCCACGTTCGTCAAATTTCACTGGACGCCGCTCGCCGGCACGCACTCGCTGGATTGGGACGAGGCCGTCAAGATCGCTGGCGCCGATCCGGACTTCCATCGCCGCGATCTGTGGGAGGCCATCGAGGCGGGCGCATTTCCGGAATATGAGCTGGGCGTGCAGCTGATCTCGGAAGAGCAGGCGGAAGAGTTCAGCTTCGACATACTGGATCCCACCAAGCTCGTCCCCGAAGAACTGGTGCCGGTGCAGCCGGTGGGGCGGCTGGTGCTCGATCGCAATCCGGACAATTTCTTCGCCGAAACCGAACAGGTGGCCTTCTGCACCGCGCATGTGGTGCCCGGCATCGACTTCAGCAACGATCCGCTGCTGGCCGGACGCATCCATTCCTATGTGGACACGCAGATCACGCGGCTGGGCGGAGCCAACTTCCATGAGATTCCGGTCAATGCGTCGCTGGCTCAGGTGCACAACAACCAGCGCGACGGTCTGCATCGCCAGGCCATTGCACGTGGCCGGGTCAACTACGAGCCCAACTCGCTGGGTGGTGGCTGTCCCTTTCAGGCCGGTGCAAAAGGCTTTCGCTCTTTCCCGGAACCCATCGTCGCAGACAAGGTGCGCGGCAAGCCCGAACGCTTTGCCGAGCACTACCAGCAGGCCAAGCTGTTCTACGACAGCCAGACCCCTGCGGAACAGGCGCACATCCAGCGTGCCTTCCGCTTCGAGCTCACGCGAGTGCAGACCCCGGCGGTGCGGGAGCGCGTGGTCGCCATGCTGGCGAATGTGGATGCAGACCTGGCCGCAGGTCTCGCCAAAGACCTCGGCATGTCGGAGACGCCAGCGCCCCTGGCCAAGGCCGGCATCGCCCGCAAACCTGAGGTAACCGAGTCACCTGCACTGTCGCTGCTGGCACGGCCCGGTGAACAAGGCATCCGCACGCGTCGCATTGCCATTTTGGTTGCCGACGGCGTCGATGCCGGGGCCGCACGCCTGATCCACACGCGACTCAGCGAAGCTGGCGCGGTGCCGCGCTATGTGGGCGTGCGTCTGGGGCGCGCGGCGGATGCTGGCGACAACGGCGAACTGGCCGTGGAAGTCACGATGGAAGCCATGCCCTGCGTGCTGTTTGATGCGCTGGTGATTCCGGATGGACGTGCGGCCACCGAAACACTGGGCAATGTGGGCCCTGCTCTCGACTATGTGAAGGACCAATACCGGCACTGCAAGCCCATCCTCGCGCTCGGCAGCGGCGCGGATCTGGTTGAGAATGCCGGCGTGCCCGCGCGGTTGCCGGATGGCGAGGACGATCCGGGCCTGATCATCGACCGCGAGCTGGATGATCCCACCGATGCGCTGGAGCGATTCGTCACTGCGCTGGAAGGGCATCGCGCCTTTGCGCGCGAGATGGATCCGCCTGGGGTGTGAGTGGCGAGGGAGGCGGGCGAGCTGCGGGTGCTAGAAGTTCTTGCGCAGCGACAACCCCGCCACGCGTCCCGCGGGGTTGAGCAGATACGGCTGATAGCGCAGTGGCGTCAAGCCATTGTCATCGTGCACCCGCTGCCTGGCATCGAACAGGTTGTCCAGGTTCAATGTGACGCGCACGCCTTTCAGCAACGGATGGCCGGAGAATATTTCTCCGAGGCTCACGAACGCCGATGCGTCCAGGCGCAGCAGCGGATCGAAGGTCAGGTCATTGGGTGAATTTTCCGTGCCCGCCATGATGTGCGAGGCACTGTTCCAGTTCAGGTTGAGCTGCATGCCCGTGCTGTTGTGGGCGAGGCCGATCCTGCCCTGCAAGGTATGTCGCGCCTGGGCGCCGTAGCCGGAGACACCGCCGGAGAGCAGGTTAACCTCCGGCAGACCCGCGCGCGCCAGACGTCGGTTCGAAAGCTGCCAGGTGTGGGTGAAGTTGCCGCTCAGGCGCCAGCCCGCACCATTGAGACTCAGATCTTCGTTTCCGTCTGACAGAACAATGCGCGGCCCACTGAGAGGCCCCGGCGCTGACGTCTTCGGTGCCCCGATGCTGCGCCTGAAATTTGCGCCCCAGCGCAGCGACTCGACCTGCGTGCGCTCGAATGACACGGGTCGGGCATCGATCTGGAGGAGATGACCCTGCGCATCCCGCAGGTAACGCTCCGGAAAGGCCGCCTGCACATCCGCGCTCACCGGTGGAAGCTGCGCGACAGCATCGTGACCGATGGTGCGCGTGTAGTCTGCGTTCAGCGTGAAGTCGATCTTTTCGAAGGGCTTGTACGTGCCGCCGATTTTCGTGGATCTGCGATCCTCCACTTCAAGATCCGGGTTCCCGCCGCTGACATAGCGCACCAGCACCGTCTCCTGCCGGATGAAATCATAGGCGCGAACGCCATCGATGGTGATGAGAGGATTGGTGAGCTGGTCCGGCTGTGGCGCTACCTGTTCGACGTTGATGCCGGCGCGCAGCGTGAGTCGCGTGCCTCGGCGCCAGTTGAGGCCATAGCCATAGTCACGCAATGTGCCGGAAGCCGTCACGCGCCGCAGCGCAGTCGAAAGGTCGGCACCCAGGCTGCTCTTGTCGCGCGAATTCGCGTCACCCAGCAACGGGATCTGCACAGTGCCGGCCGCCACTTCATCCTGCCGCGTGTAGTCGCTGCTGAAAGCGGTGGTGCCGGTGGTGGTCGAGTGCTGCTCGTTGCGCCGCCACTGCAGGCGTAGAGACGCGTTGACCTTGCCGCGCTTCAGTTCGAATGGTGAGCCCATGAGCTGCACCTGTGCCTGACCATTGAAGTTGCGCCCACGGGCATGATCGCTCAGCGTCGCGCCCAGAAGGTCGGCAGGAAGGTCGATGAAAGGATTCAAGGTGCCGGCGTTGATCGCAGCCTGCAACGGGCCCGTGTCCGCGCGCCGTTCGCTGTCGACGGGCTGCGAGCGCCATGTGAAGTTGCTGTCTGCGACGATGCGCCACTTCCTCACCTGGCTGTTGAGATTGCCCTGCAGGTTCACATTCGTGTTGCGCCCATGCTGTTCCAGTGGATCGCCCAGGTAACGCGCAATGCCCACGTCGCGGCTGAACGGCGAGAAGGGAGAGGAGGCAGGCAGGAGTAGAAAGGCCGGCGTCGCGCCGGTAAGCGCCTTCGATTCGGAGCGGTTGGCGTTGAGATTGAAGTTCACGTTGGTGCGCGTTGACAGTGGCTGGCTGAAGTTGGCGTTGAAACCGTAGTTGTACGAATCCGGGATGAGGCTGCGGTAGTGGCCCATGTCGCTGGCATTGGTCTGATTGGCACGCGGCAGCAGCGTGCCCAGCGTGGGGTTGTTCAGGCCGGGTGGAAGGCCCAGGACTGTCACCAGTGTCCCGGCCTGCGCGGACAGCGCCGGATCGATCTCGCCACCGGGCAGAGGCCAGGAGAGCACATTGCCCGCCAGGTCATAGGGCACCACGCCCGGATCATTCACGATGCCGCGATCGGCTTCGAGCAGCGGTGAGGTGCGTGAGCCGAACAGCCCGAAGTTGCGAAAGCGGCCGCCTTCCACATTCACCATGAAGGCGTTGCCATTGGTGCTGAAACCCTGGCCAGCCGTGGCCACACGCGCCGTGCCGCTGATGATGCCGCTCCTGAAACTCTGCTTCAGTACGACATTGATCACGCGGCGCGTGGGCGGATACCCCAGCGCGGTGGCGGCCTGTGGCGGCAGCACCTGCACACTCTGAACGGCTTCCGGTGGCAGGTCGTTCACACTCTTGATGCCATTGGCCGGCTTGCCGTTGACGAGAATGATCGGCCCTTCTTCGGTGTTATCGACTTCCGGCGCCAGCTGGGCCAGCAAGTCGCCGATGGTGTTTGCGCCGTAAGCTGCGACGGCCGCGGCATCCAGCTCGGCTTCCGCTTGTATGCCCGTGATCAGCTTGCCATCGGTGCCATAGACGACGACTTCGTCGAAGACGGGTTCGGCGGATTCGCTGGAGGCAGCATCTGTCGCCGAGGGCGCCACGGTCTCGGCAGCAAATGAAGGAGAAGTCGCAAGAAGGGCCAGGCAGGCCATCAGACAGGCGGCCTTCACGGCAGTGGCATCCATTCCACGTACGCATCCTCCCTTGATCGTGCACAACAGAGTGGGCCCACCCTCGGGAAGTTCAATGCCCGATGCATCCGACAAATCCGATAACGTTGATGCAATGCCTGAGTTGTGTTTTCAACCAGGCATGGAGCCTGTCTTCAGGCTCTTGTATTCGCCGGCCTGCCTGGAGTCTGCAGACCTACCGCTCCCGGTAGTACAGCCGCATCGCAATCGGCGCGAACACCGCGGTAACAATCGCCGAAGCGACCAATACCCACAGCACGTCCTTGCCATGCACATTGCCGTGCATCAGGCCGCGCGCGGCATTGGTCAGGTGCGTCACCGGGTTGAGGCCGACAATCGTCTGCATGAACCCCGGCATGGTCTTCGGGTCCACGAAGATGTTGCTGGTGAAGGTCATGGGGAACAGCAACAGCATGCTGCTGGTCATGACGGACTCGGGCGTCTTCACCAGCATGCCCACGATGATCCACAGCCAGCTCACTGAAGAAACGAACAGCAGTATCAGCGCGATGGCGGCGATGACACCCAGCGCGCCACCACCGGGACGGAATCCCAGGAGCAGGCCGACGATCATCACCACAACGGCGGCCAGTGCGTAGCGGAACAGGTCGCCCAGCAGCGCACCGACCACGGGCGCCGGCTGCCAGATGGGCAGTGACTTGAAGCGGTCGAACAACCCTTTCTGGATGTCAGTGTTCAGGCTCACGCCGGTGTACACCGTGAGGAACACCATGGTCTGCACCACGATGCCGGGAATGAGCCACTGCAGATAGGTGTTCACGGAGCCAGCCAGCGCGCCGCCGAACAGGTACGTGAACATGAAAGTCATCATGATGGGAAACACCAGCACGTCGAAGAGCTGGAAGGGCACATGCTTGATCTTCAGCATCGCGCGCCAGGCCAGCGTGAGCACGGCGGCGAAGGTGCCGACGCGCGCGGGGCGGCGATCGGCGGAAAGCACGCTGTGCAGGGTATTGGCACTCATTTCGTCACCATCACGTAATTGAGGTGCCCGAGCACGCGTGACAGACTCCGGTCGTGGACTCGCTGCGCGAAATGAAGACCTTGCTCGAAGATCTGGGCGTCACGCTGCCCACGCCGGCCTACCTCATCGGCGTGCTGCTGTTCGGTGTGATCGGCATCGTGCTGTTCGTGCTGGGGAGGCGTCGGCGCAAGCCGGCAGTGCGATGGCTGGGTCTCGCGCTGATGTTGTACCCCTACGTCGTTTGGGGCACGGAGATGCTGTACGCGATTGGCGCTGCGCTGTGCATTGCCGCAGCGTGGTTCTGGCGCAGACCTTGATCCTGCGTTACCAGCGGTGATCATTTCTTCACCTTCGCATCGGCCGCCGCGCTCTCGACTGGCTTGCCTGTAAGCGCGAGGAAGACATCATCGAGGCTGGGCTGTGCCAGTGCGAATTCGGCGATGCCGATGCCGTCCGCGGCGAGCTGTGCCAGCACCTGAGGAATCAGGTCCTCGCGCAACACCTTGGCGCCGATTTCGTTGGGTTCGGCGCCGTCATGCGCTTCGCCGAGCACTGATTCCAGAATCGTCGCTGCCGCTTCGCGCTGGGCCGCGTCGGAGAGCTTGAGGTGCAGTGCGCGCCCACCGATGGAAGCTTTCAGTTCCTTGCCCGTGCCTTCGGCGATGACTCTGCCGTGATCGATCACGGCCATGCGATCGGCGAGACGATCCGCTTCTTCCATGTACTGCGTGGTGAGCAGCACCGTGGTGCCCTCAGCGGCGATGGCGCGCACGATATCCCACACCTGGTTGCGGCTGCGCGGATCGAGGCCGGTGGTAGGTTCGTCGAGGAACAACAGTTCGCTGGTGACGATGAGGCTGGCGGCGATGTCCAGGCGGCGACGCATGCCGCCGGAGAAGGTCTTCACCTGTCGCCCGGCGGCTTCAGTCAGATCGAACGCGGCCAGCAGTTGTTTCGAGCGTTCGCGTGCGCCACTCCATGAGAAGCCCAGCAGTCGTGCGAACAGCACGAGATTCTCCGTGCCGGTGAGGTCTTCATCCACCGAAGCAAACTGACCGGTGACGCCTACCTTCGCGCGTACTTCACCGGCCTCGGCAACGAGGTCATGACCCAGCACGCGCGCCGAGCCGCCATCGGGCTTGATCAGCGTGGTGAGCATGCGGATGGTGGTGGTCTTGCCTGCGCCATTGGGGCCGAGCAGGCCGAAGACGGCGCCGCGCGGAATGGCGAGGCTGATGCCATCCACGGCGCGTGTTTCGCCGAAACGCTTCCGCAGGTTCGTGGTTTCGATGGCGAGGGTCATAAGATGGGTGATAGTGCCCCAACCAGGCCACAGTTGCCGATCAGTCTTGCTAAGGTGTCGACATGAGCCAAATTGCTGCACCTGTGAGCTTCGAGATACGAAGCGAAGTGCCTGCGGACGCGCAGGCGATCGAGACGGTGACGGTTGCCGCATTTCAGGACGCGCCACACGCCAGCGGCACTGAGCAACACATCGTCAATGCGTTACGAAGAACTGGAAATCTGGCCGTATCTCTCGTTGCAACGGCAGATGCTGCGGTGATCGGCCACGTGGCCATATCTCCGGTGTCTATTTCCGGCAATGCATCGGGCTGGTTCGGGCTCGGTCCGATATCGGTGCTGCCGAAACACCAGCGTCAGGGCGTGGGGTCACGGCTCATTTGTGAGGCGCTGCGAATTCTTCTCGAGCGGGACGCTTCCGGCTGCGTCGTGCTGGGTGAACCGGAGTATTACGGAAGATTTGGCTTCAAGGCCAATCCGGAGCTGATTCTTCCAGGCGTTGCGCCTGAGTACTTTCAGGTCGTTGCCTTCGATACATCAAGGCCAACAGGCATCGTCGCCTATCACGAGGCGTTCGAGGCCTGAAAATTGCGAGCGATGCCGGAGGTTAGGCGTGAACGTCGAGCAGCGTCTTCGTCATCGCATCCGTAGCGCGAATGATCTTGACGGCAGCCTGTGTGTAGAGCACTTGCTGACGCGAGTCGACCAGGGCATTCACCGTCTCGCGCGCATCGACCTTGCGGGCATCGGCATTGCGTTCATCGGCGATGGCGGAGCCCGCAACGACGCCCGCGTCCTTGTCGATATTTTCCTGCGAGCGGCGAATGTTGTTCGTGGCGCTCTGGAATGCACTGGGAATGTTGTCGATCCCGTTCATGGCTGCAGGTTAGGTCCGCGCCTGGCGAACTTCCGTGACCAGATTCCCGGAGACAGGCCGTTTGCTTGGACATAAGCGTGCGGGCAGCTAGGCTTGGTGCATAAGGTAAATATAGGGGCCTCCATGACGACGAAGCGCCTGCGCAGTCTTTCCGCATTCATTGCGCTGCTGACGACCGCGCTGGCGTCGGCGCAGCAGCAATTGCCTGCGCCGCTGGCAGGTCCGCCAGCCAATGATGTACCAGTGGCGGTGCAGATCCTGCGCTGGCACATGCTCGACAATGATGTGAGTTCGCTGGCCTTCCGCAGCATGGACACGTTGTTCACCACCCGCACCGTGGCGCATGGAGGCCCCGTGTGGACATTGCCACACGACGATCATCCGCTGAATGTGAGTTACAGCTGGCAGGGCAAGTCGTACACGGCGCAACAGTTCTTCGACCGCACCTATACGGTGTGCTGCCCGCCTTGTCGG
>DATNCK010000362.1:0-9361 GCA_035571575.1 Steroidobacteraceae bacterium
CAGTTCGCGCGCCGCGTTGGCGCGTCTGGCACAGGCCGGTTTCACTCCGCAGGCCTACGAAGCGGATCTGCGGCGCAGCCTGCTGACGCAGCAGCTCGATGGCGCCATCGCCAGCACCGACTTCCTCACTCCGGCCGAAAGCAAGCGGCTGCTGGCGCTGCTGGATGAAGAGCGCGAGGTGCGTTTCGCCCTGTTGCAGCCGGATGCCTTTGCCGGCAGCGCGCCGGTGGAGCCACAGGCCATCGAGGCCTGGTACAAGTCGCATCAGGCCGAATACACCGTGCCCGAGTCGGTGCGCCTCGACTATGCGGAACTGGCCCAACCGGATGTCGCGGACGGAATCACCGTCACCGACGAGCAGTTGAAGCAGCGGTACGAACAGGAGAAGGCCCGCTTCGTGCAGCCCGAGACGCGTCACGCGCGTCACATCCTGATCGCCGTGGATGGCGCCACCAATGACGCCAAGGCCAGTGCGCAGGCGCAAGACATCTACAAGCAGTTGCAGGCCGGAGGTGATTTCGCCGCGCTGGCCAAGCAGTATTCCAAGGACAGTGTGTCGGCCGAGCAGGGCGGTGACCTGGGTTGGGCCAGCCAGGACACCTACGACAAGGAATTCGGCGACAAGCTCTTCGCCTTGAAGGAAGGCGAAGTCAGCGCGCCGGTGAAGACGCAGTACGGCTACCAGATCATCAAGCTGGAAGGCATCCGCGCGGCTTCAGGCCGCAGTCTCGACGACGTGCGCGCCGAATTGACCACCACGCTGCGCAACGAGCAGGCGGCCAAGGAATTCTCCCGTCGCGAGGATCAGCTGCAGGAACGCCTCGAACGCGGCGGCGCCAACCTCGAGCAGCTGGTGCGCGAGTTCGGCCTGAAGCGCGGCACGGTGGAACAGTTCGCGCGTGGCGCCGGTGGCCTGCCACTGGGCTCCGATGCCGAACTGAACCGGCTGGTGTTCAGCGACGCATCCCTGAGCCAGCGACGCGTGGGCGGCCCGGTGCAGCTGGGCGAAGACCGCATCACCATCTTCCAGGTGCAGGAACATCGCGAGGCCAAGCTCAAGCCACTGGATGAAGTCAAAGACAGTATTGTCGGGGCCCTGAAGCGCGAGCGCGGCAGTGCCGCCGCGCTGACTGCAGCCGAAGCCGCCGTAGCACGCCTGAAATCCGGTGACAGCTTCGATCAGGTGCTGGCGTCGCTGAAGCTCAAGGCCGACGCGGCGCGCTTCGTGGCGCGCACTGCGCCGGATCTGCCCGTGCAAGTGCGTGATGCCACCTTCACCGGCCCGCGCCCCGAGGCCGGCAAGCCCCATGTCCAGGCGGTGAAGCTCGAGGGCGGTGCCGTGGCGCTGCTGATCGTCACCGGTTCGCGCGTCCAGGCGCTGTCGGACAATCCCCAGATCGAACAGCTGCGCACGCAGCGCGAACTGCAGCGCTACACCCAGCGTGACATCGATGCCTACCTGGCCGATGTCATCGCGCGCTCCAAAGTCAGCAAGAATCCGAACGCCTTCCAGCAGTAAGCGGATTCCACCGACATGAGCACCGTCGAAAAGCCGGTCAATGTCTGGTGGATACTGGCGGCGATGGCGCTGGGCATCGTGCTCGGCGCGCTGGTCGACGACAGCGGGCACCTGCTCGGACTGCCGCTCGCAAGCCTTGGCAGTTTCCTCGGCACGTTGTTCCTGAACCTGCTGAAGATGCTGGTGGTGCCGCTGGTGGTGGCCTCCATCATCTCGGGCGTCGCATTGATGGGCAATGCGCGCGATCTGGGGCGACTGGGCGTGTTGTCGCTGCTGTTCTATGTACTGACGACGCTGGTGGCAGTGGTGATCGCGCTGCTGGTGGTCAACACCATCCAGCCCGGTGTCATCGACGGCCAGCCGGCGCATGCGGCCTTGGCGCTGCAGGCCAATGCCAGCAGCGTGGCCAGCAGCGTGCAGGCCCAGGCCAGCCGAAGCCTCTCGGACGTTCTGCTCGACATGATCCCGGTGAACATCGTGGAGGCCGCCGTACAGGGCAAGCTCATCGGGCTGCTGTTGTTCAGCCTGCTGTTCGGTTACTTCATCACCAAGCTCGACGGACCCCAGCGCGACACCATGTCGCGCTTCTGGGAAGGCATGGCTGGCGCCATGATGCGAATGACGGGCTTCGTCATGAAGCTGGCGCCGCTGGGCGTGCTGGGTCTTACGCTGAAGGTCACGCATGAGGCTGGCATCGATGCCGCGCGTCCCATGCTGCTGTTCGGCCTGTGCGTGGTGATCGGCCTTGCGGTGTACGCCTTCGGCGCGCTGGCGCTGTTGGCCTGGCTGTTCGGGCGCATGAATCCGTGGCGGCTATATCCCGCCATGGCGCCGGCGCTGCTCACCGCGTTTTCCACGGCTTCTTCAGCGGCCTCTCTGCCCGTAACGCTGGAATGCCTGCAGCAGCGCGCAGGAGTGTCGCCGCGCATCGCCGGTTTCGTGCTGCCGCTGGGCATTTCGCTCAACCACGCCGGCAGCGCGCTGTACGAGTGCGCGGCGGCGCTGTTCATCGCGCAGGCCTATGGCCTGCATCTGTCCATCGTCACGCAGGTCACCGTGGTGCTGCTGGCGCTCATCACCTCGATGGGCATCGCCAGCATTCCCGCAGCCTCGCTGGTGGCCATTACGGTGATCCTGAATGCCGTGGGCCTGCCGGCCGAAGCCATCGGCGTGCTGCTGGTGCTGGACCGGCTTCTAGACATGGCGCGCACGGCAGTGAACGTGCTGGCCGATTCCGTGTGCACGGTGATCGTGGCGCGCCTGTCGGGCGACGAGGGGTCGCGGAATTCGACGCCACCCGCAGCGGCGGGCAGCACCGCCACGGGCTGAATTCAGCCCGCCGGCGGTTCCGGAAAGCTCATCCCCACGGTACTGAAGCCGCCGTCCACGTAGAGAATCTCGCCGGTCACGCCGCTGGCCATGTCCGAGCACAGGAAGGCCGCTGCCTTGCCCACATCCTCGGTGGTCACATTGCGCTTCAGCGGCGCGGTCTGGGCCACATGTCCCAGCATCTTGCGGAAGCCCGGAATACCCGCCGCCGCCAGCGTGCGGATGGGGCCGGCGGAGATGCCATTCACGCGCACGCCTTTAGCGCCCATGTCGGCCGCCAGGAAGCGCACATTGGCCTCCAGGCTGGCCTTGGCCAGGCCCATCACGTTGTACGCCGGTACGGAGCGTACGGCGCCCAGGTAGCTCAGCGTGAGCACCGCGCCGGCGCGTCCCTCCATCAGCGGCACGGCGGCACGGGTCAGGGCGGTGAGGCTGTAGCTCGACACGTCATGCGCCACCGCGAAGTTCTCGCGCGTGGTCACCGCATAGAACTCGCCATCCAGCGCATCGGCGGGGGCGAAGGCCACGGCATGCACCAGGATGTCGAGCTGGCCCCAGCCTTGTTTCAGCGCCGCGAACACGGACTCGATCTGCGCATCGCTGGTCACATCCAGCGGCAGCACGATCTTGGAGCCCACGGACTCGGCCAGCGGCGTCACGCGGTCTTTCAGGCGCTCGGCGCCGTAGGTGAATGCCAGCTCCGCGCCCTGCGCGTGCATGGCCTGGGCGATGCCCCAGGCGATGGAACGGTCCGTCGCCACACCGACGATCAATGCGCGCTTGCCAGCCAGAATGCCCATGGGAGCCTTTGAGAAGGGGAAACCGGGGCGGGATGATAGCAGCGTCGGCGTCAGGCCTTCGCCAGAGCCATCAAGAAGGCGACCTCAGGAGCGCCGGCGCACGTAGGCAACCAGTTTCTGCCCCACGCGGATCGAGTTTCCGCTGATATTGTTCCAGGTCTTCAGGTTCGACATCGACACGCGCAGCGTGGTGGCGATTTCAGACAGCGTATCGCCGCGGCGCACCACGTATGTGACGCGCCGTCCCTCCGGGGTATCGACGCTGGCATCGATGCCGCTCTGCTGCAGCTCAGCTTCATGCAGCATCAGGCGCTGCCCGGCGCGCAGCGGGTCGGTGGGATCGATGCGGTTCAGGCTGGCCAGCGTGACCACGTCCATGTTGTGGCGCTGCGCGATGGACCACAGCGAGTCGCCCTTGCGCACCACATGCACGGCACGCACCGTGCGCGTCTTGCGTCCGCGGGCATCCACGCGGGCTGCGGCCTGCAGCACCTGCGGCGGGAGCGCCTTGACGGAAGAGGGCACGCGAAGCTCGGTGCCGGCCACGACCTTGGTGGCCGTGGCGCCCAGCTCGTTCAGTTCGCGCAGGTGCGGCGCCGTGGTGCCGAAACGCAGCGCGATGCTGTTCACCGTGTCGCCATTGCGCGCGGTGTAGCGCTCCACGCGCATGCGCTGGTCGGGCGTGAGTTGCAGCAGGCTTTCCTTGAAGGCTTCGGCCGATTCCACCGGCACCAGCATCATGTGCGGGCCCGTGGGATCGGTGGCCCAGCGGTGGTAGGCCGGGTTCAACGCGTAGATGTCTTCGGTGGTGATGCCGGCGAGCTCCGCCGCCACTTCCATGCTGATCTGGCCGCCAGTCTCCACCTTCGCGAAGTAGGGGATGTCGGGCATGCCTTCGATCGAGAGGCCGTATTTTTCGGGATTGGCGACGATGTCGCGCATGGCCAGCAGGCGCGGCACATAGCTCTTGGTTTCGTTCGGCAGCTTCAGGTTCCAGAAGTCTGTTTTCTTCTTCGCCGCGAGGTTGCGGCGGATGGCCCTTGCCACATTGCCCTCGCCGCAGTTGTAGGCGGCGATGGCCTGCAGCCAGTCGCCATCGAACATGTCATGCAGCGCGGTGAGGTAGTCGAGCGCGGCCTGCGTGGCGGCCACCACATCGCGCCGGCCGTCGTACCACCAGTCCTGCTTGAGTCCATAGCGGCCGCCCGTGGCCGAGATGAACTGCCACAGGCCGTCGGCGCGCGCACGCGAGTAGGCATAGGGCTGGAAGGCACTCTCGATGATGGGCAGCAGCGCCAGCTCCAGCGGCAGGCCGCGGGCCTCCACCTCGCCGACGATGTAGTGCAGGTAGGGAGCAGCGCGCGTGAACACACGCTCCACGTATTCGGGGTTGTTGGCGAACCACTCGGCCTCGCGATCGATGCGCGAGTTGCTGATCTGGCCCAGCTTGAGGCCGGCGCGGACACGCTCGAGCAGGTCGCCGGGGGCGACATCGGGCTCGGCCACGTCCAAAGAGGGTGAGAAGGCGGCCAGCTCAGCCTGCGTTGGGGTGACGCCGACGGGGACCGGCGCGCGGATGACAGGTGAGGCGGGGGTGCTGGACTCAGAGGCCTGAGGGGCGGCGGCAACAGCGGTGGTCAGGGGGGTGGTGGGCCGAGGCGCGGGCGCGCTGGTACAGCCCGCAAGCAGCGCCAAGGCGGCTGCCGGGAGTCCCAATCGGTGTCGCCAGCCCGAATTCACCTCGTTGCACCCCCGGGGAGAGGAATCAGCCAATCCATGGCCATAGCTGTAGGCACAGACCATGCGAACAGCCTATGATTTTTCCGGCCGGTATTTAACCGGCGCCATCACAGAATTGCCAAGGCTTTTTGCATAATCCCATGGCCGCCCACGGACCTGCCGAATGGCTCTCATCCCCACTGGGTCGCCAGCTGGTGGCCGCCGAGGCCAGCCTGCTCAAGGGGCTGCTCGACGATGTCTTCGGCCTGGAGCTGCTGCAGCTGGGCATCTGGGGCGCGCCCCGCCAGTTGCTGGCCGGCAGCCGCACCCGCCGCCAGACGGTGATCGCCGAAAATCCGCTGAGCGAAGTGGATGTCATGGCCCGGCTCAATGCCTTGCCCATCCAGAGCGCCACCGTCGATGCCGTGTTGCTGCCGCATACGCTGGAGTTCGACAGCGAGCCCCAGGCAGTGGTTCGCGAGGCCGATCGGGTGCTCACCGGCGAGGGGCAGCTGATCGTGCTGGGATTTCATCCCGTGAGCCTGTGGGGGCTCAGAGCCGCAGCGGCCCGCGAGGGTTTTCCGCCCGGTCTGCAACGCATGCTGAGCCCGCGCCGGGTGCATGACTGGCTGGGGTTGCTGGGCTACGAGGTGAGTCTGCAGAAGCACTACCTGTTCAGCCGCCCCTGGGACGATGGCAGCGATTCCGCGCGCCGCATCCTGCGGCGCGGATTGATGAATCCGCTGCCCGCCGCTGCCTGGATCATGCGCGCGCGCAAGCATGTGTACCGCATGACGCCCATACGCTTGCGCTTCAGCCGCGAACGGCGGCCTGTCATCGCGCCGCTGCCCGAACCGACTCGACGCGGCCATTCATGAGTGATGTGGAGATCTATTGCGACGGGGCCTGTCGGGGCAACCCGGGTCCCGGCGGGTGGGGCGCGCTGCTGATCGCCGGCGACGCGCGGCGTGAGCTCTCGGGCTATGAGGCGCACACCACCAACAATCGCATGGAGCTCACTGCGGCCATCGAAGCGCTGCGTGCATTGAAGCGGCCGGTGAGCGTGACCGTCTATACAGATTCGAAGTACGTCATCACCGGCATCGAGGAATGGCTGCCGAACTGGAAAGAACGCGCCTGGCGCACGGCGGACAAGAAGCCGGTAAAGAACGTGGACCTGTGGCAGGCGCTGGATGCCGCGCGCCTGCCGCATCGTGTGCGCTGGCAGTGGGTGCGTGGGCACGATGGCAATGTGGGCAATGAGCACGTGGACGCGCTCGCCAATGCGGCGATCGATGCCATGCTTGCGGTAACATCCGCGCCGTGAGCGCGCGCATGAGACAGGTCGTACTCGATACCGAAACCACGGGGTTGGAGCCCGAGCGCGGCCATCGCATCATCGAGATCGGCTGCGTGGAGGTGGTGAATCGCCGCGCTACGGGCAGGCATTTTCACGAGTATCTGAATCCCGAGCGCGAGATCGATGCGGGCGCGGCGGCCGTGCATGGGATGACGCTGGAGAAGCTGGCGGACAAGCCCAAGTTCGTCGAGATTGCCGAGCGGTTCATCGACTTCGTCGACGGGGCGGAGCTCGTGATCCACAACGCGCCGTTCGATGTCGCTTTCCTGGATGCGGAGCTGTCGCGCTGGACTGCGCTGATGGGCACGGATCCGCTGCGGATTCGTGGGCGCTGCGGCGTGCTCGATACACTGGCACTGGCGCGGGAGATGCACCCTGGGCAGCGCAATGGCCTCGATGCCTTGTGCAAGCGCTATTCGATCGACAACTCGCACCGGCAGCTGCACGGGGCGTTGCTCGATGCCCGCATTCTGCTGGATGTGTATCTGGCGATGACGGGCGGGCAGAGCGCGCTGGCGCTGGATGAGGCGGTGCGGGCGGCGCCGATGATGGCGGCCGGTATGGCCTCTGGCCCGGTTGCCATGCCGGCCGCGCTCAAGGTCGTGATGGCGACGGCAGATGAACTGGGTGCACATGACGAGCTGATGAAAATGATCAGCAAGGCAAGTGGCGGCAAGACGCTGTGGCAGTAAGGCCAGCCCATGCCGGAGCTGACATTTACAGCTGCTAGACTCGGCGCTTCGGCTGGTAATTTTCAGGATATCGATTCGACATGGCCAAGAAGGCACTGATCACTGGCGTCACCGGACAGGATGGTGCCTATCTGGCAGAGTTTCTGCTAGGCAAGGGTTATGAGGTGCACGGCATCAAGCGTCGCTCCTCGTCATTCAACACCGATCGTATCGATCACCTGTACAGGGATCCGCATGAACGTGGCGTGCGCATGTATCTGCACTATGGTGACCTGACCGATTCCACCAACCTCATCCGCATCGTTCAGCAGGTGCAGCCGGACGAGATCTACAATCTCGCGGCCCAGAGTCACGTGGCCGTCTCTTTCGAGACACCTGAATACACAGCCAATGCAGACGGCGTCGGCACGCTGCGGCTGCTCGAGTCCATCCGTATCCTGGGGCTCGAGAAGAAGACGCGCTTCTATCAGGCATCGACCTCCGAGATGTTCGGTCTCGTGCAGGAGACGCCGCAGCGCGAAACCACGCCTTTCTATCCCCGCTCCCCTTACGGCGCGGCCAAGGTCTACGGCCACTGGATCACGGTGAACTACCGCGAGGCGTACGGCATGTATGCCTGCAGCGGCATACTGTTCAATCACGAGTCGCCGATCCGCGGTGAAACCTTCGTGACGCGCAAGATCACCCGTGGTCTGGCGCGCATCTCGCAAGGCATGGAGCAGTGCCTGTACCTGGGCAATCTGGACTCACTGCGCGACTGGGGACATGCCAAGGACTACGTGCGCGCCCAGTGGCTGATGCTGCAGCAGGAACGTCCGGACGACTTCGTCATCGCCACCGGCGAGCAGCACTCCGTGCGGGAATTCGTCGCGCTGGCGGGTGAGCAGCTCGATATGCACATCGAGTGGCGCGGCAAAGGAGTGGACGAGCAGGGGGTGGATACGAAGACCGGTCGCACCATCGTCAAGGTCGATGCCCGCTACTTTCGGCCCACCGAAGTGGAGACGCTGCTGGGAGATCCTTCAAAGGCCAAGGCAAAACTGGGCTGGACGCCGGAGTGCAGCTTCCAGGACCTGGTGCGCGAGATGGTGACATCGGACCTGGACATTGCCCGACGTGATGCCGTGATCGCACGCGAAGGGTTCAAGACCTACCGGCATTCCGAATAATGACGGCAAGGATTTTTGTCGCCGGACACCTCGGCCTGGTGGGCTCGGCGCTGGTACGTCGCCTGCGCAGCGAGCCGGGCACGGAGCTGATCCTGCGTTCCCGGCAGGAACTGGATCTCACCAACCAGGCTGCTGTCGACGCCTTCTTCGCAAGCGAGAAGCCGCTGCAGGTGTATCTCGCCGCCGCACGTGTGGGCGGCATCCTGGCCAATGACTCGCGGCCCGCCGAGTTCATCCACCAGAATCTGGTCATCCAGTCCAATGTCATCGACGCGGCCTATCGCCATGGCACGCGCAAGCTGCTGTTCCTGGGTTCCAGCTGCATCTACCCCAAGCATGCACCGCAGCCCATGCCCGAGGATTGCCTGCTTACCGGTCCGCTGGAGCCCACCAATGAGTGGTACGCAATAGCGAAGATCGCAGGACTGAAGACCTGCCAGGCGTACCGCAAGCAGTACGGATTCGACGCCATCTGCGCCATGCCCACGAATCTCTATGGTCCGGGCGACAATTTCGACCTTGCGGGGTCGCATGTGCTGCCGGCATTGATCCGCAAATTCAGCGAGGCGGCAGATTCTGGCGCTGGGGAAGTGGAGGTCTGGGGATCGGGCAAGCCGCGGCGCGAGTTCCTGCACGTGGATGATCTGGCCGATGCCTGCGTTTTCCTGATGCAGCGCTATAGCGATCTGTCGCCGGTCAATGTGGGTTGGGGCGAGGATGTTTCCATCGCCGAGTTGGCGGCGCTGGTGGCCGAAGCGACAGGATTTCGCGGG
>DATNCK010000363.1:0-34451 GCA_035571575.1 Steroidobacteraceae bacterium
AAGGCATCGCTGGCCACTACCTGGGTCACGAGAGAGGCGAAGCGGTAGTTGTCCTTCGCGGCATTGCGCACCATCGCGCGCACCACGGGCATGTCACGGTAGTCCACGGGTCGGCCCAGCGCATAAGCCATCAGCTGTTCGGTGACGGTCTGCACGAACTGCTGCGGACGCGCGGCCAGTGCACGCCGCAGATCGTCGGGTCCCGACAGCTTGGTGCCATCCGGCAGCACGCCGGCGGTGTCCACCGCGCCGCCGGTGTCGGTATCGCGTGCACGGAACTGACCCACGGTGTCGAAGTTCTCCAGCGCAAAGCCCAGCGGATCCATGACGCCGTGACAGGCGAAGCAGGCGGGATTCTTGCTGTGCTGCTCGAAGCGTTCGCGCACCGTGGCGGGCTTGCCGCGCACTTCATCCTTGAGGATGCCGACATTGGGCGGAGGCTGCGCGGGCGGTGTGCCCAGCATGCGCTCGAGGATCCACGCGCCGCGCAACACGGGCGCAGTGCGATTCGGATAAGCCGTCACCATCAGCACCGCACCCTTGCCGAGAAGGCCGTGGCGGCGTGTGTCTTTGAGCGTGACGCGCTGGAATTGCCCACCCTTCACGCTCTCGATGCCATACAGCATGGCCAGCGTCTCGTTGATATAGGTGTAGTCGGCGGTGAGCAGCGTGGTGACTGGCTGGTCACTGCGCAGCACGCTGTCCATGAACAGCGCGAGTTCGCGCTTCATCAGCGGGCGCGGATCGAGCGTGCCGCTGGCATTGGGGAACAGGCGCGCATCGGGCTCGATCTCATCGAGCTTCGCCATGTTGAGCCACTGGAAACCGAAATCGCGCGTCAGCGATTCGGCACGCGGATCGGACAACATGCGGCGCACCTGGGCGTCGAGTGCAGCGGGTTTGTTCAGATCCCCCCGCAGCGCCGCTGCGAGCAGCGCATCGTCCGGAATGCTGCCCCACAGGAAGAAGGAAAGTCGCGAGGCCAGCTCGACATCGCTGAGGGTGCGCGTACCCGCGGCGTCGCCACCCTCGATGCGGTACAGAAAGTATGGGCTCGCCAGAATCGCTGCGAGGGCATCGCGCACGCCGGTTTCGAAGTCCGCGGACTTGCGGCCTTCGGTATAGAACGCCAACAACGGCTGCAGCAGCGCATCGTTCATCGGTCGGCGGAAAGCGCGCTGCGCCAGTGTGTTCACGATCTGCCGCGCGCAGGCGGCTTCTTCTGCAGCCTGCGAGGGATGACAGGTGAAGATCATCCGCCGCGCGACCGAATCCTGTACGGCATCTACCTTCAGTGGTCCGCGCACCTGCAGCGCGGAGAGGAATGCCTGACGCACCTCGCCACCTTCCGGTGGATCGGAGGCAAAACGCTCTTCGCTTTCGATGTTGGCACGCTGAACGAAGGTCACGGCGATGGTGTGCTGGCCGGCCGGCGCCACGAAGCGGATGTCACGCAGCCGCGTGTTGATCTCCTCGACTGCCTTTTCCTGCGTCTGGTCGATGGCCTTCTGGTCCTGCTCGCCGCCAACGGCCGTGCGATAGAACTCCTTGCCATCGAGCAGCGCCACCACAGTGTTGCCGAACTCCATGCGCGGAATCGCGCGGCCCGAGGCCAGATCACCGATGGTCAGGGCGTATTCGCCCGCGGCCGGAAAGTAGTGCCTGAAGCTGATGCCGCCGCGCGTGCCGAAGGGCATGCCTTCCTTATAGAGGAGCTGCGAGCCGGAACCATCGAGGCCCTCGGCCGCCAGCGCAATGACCATGTCGGCGAGAGTGCCGTAGGTAGTGGCCACGGGACGCGCCCTGGTGTTGCCCACGGCCTGCAGCGCCACGGTGCGAGCGGCCGAGAGATACTGATCCAGGTACGAGGGCGAGACCTGCAGATGCGCGGCGTCGTTGTCGAAGCCTTCCTTGCGCTGGTCGTTGGGCAGCAGCGCAGTCGCATCCACCTCGAGACCGATGAGATCACGTACGGCGTTGGCGTACTCGCGCTGATTCAGGCGTCGCAGCGGCACGCGGCCCGGTTGCTGAGTCACCTGCGCCGCATCCAGCCGGGTTTCGAGATAGCGCACCATCTCGTTGACGGTCTGGTTGTCGGGTCGCGACTTCGCGCTGGGCGGCGGCATGAAGCCGGCGCGAAGTTTGCGAACCGCCGCTTCCCAGACCTTGGCCTGGCTGCCCACATCATCGAAGGACATGGTGTCGAAGGCGGTACCGCCCGCCCAGTCGGTGGTGTTGTGACAGTCGACGCAGTACTTTTCGATGACACCCCAGCGGGTGTGGGCCTCGTCGGCGGGCCGTGCGGCATCGGCGGCAAACGCGGTTGCCGACAGCGCCATTGCGGCGCCGCTGAAGATGGCCCAGTTGTGGAAAAGCCCCCGAATCATCCTGACGAGCCTAAAGCTGCGACTGGTATGAGGCAACACGCGGGTGAAGGGCAGCCGGCCGTGGTGGTGGTGCCACCACTACCTGCGGTGGAACCCGGCTAGTCGCTGATATCGTGTTCCGCACGCACGCCTTCGACGCGGTTACGGCCCGTGCCCTTGGCGTGGTACAGCGCCTCGTCGGCCAGGTGCACCAGTTTCGCGGCTTCGTCCCCGGAGCGCGGCATCATGGCCGCCACGCCGATGCTCAGTGTCACCACATCGTGCGAGGAGCCGGCATGCGCAATGGCCTGCGCCTGCACCAGCGCGCGGGCGCGTTCGGCCACATGCAGCGCGGCCTCCAGATCCGAGCGCGGCAGCACCAGCGCGAATTCCTCGCCGCCATAGCGCGCCACGAGATCGGAGTCGCGGGCGCTCTCGCGCAGCAGCGCGCCGATCTTGGCCAGGCATTCATCGCCGGCCTGGTGGCCATAGCGATCGTTGAAGAGCTTGAAGTGATCGACGTCGATCATCGCCACAGCCACTTGGGTGCCGCGGCGCGCGGCCTCGGCAACCAGGCGTGGCAGTTCGGCGTCGAGACGCCGGCGGTTCGCAAGACCGGTGAGCGCATCGGTTTCGGAGAGCCTGGTCAGTCGCTCGTTGTCCTCGTCCAGATGCGCCACACGCTGCGCCACGCGGCGTTCGATGGATTCGGCCAGCAGCGCGTTTTCGAGCGACGCGGCCAGCTGTCCGGCGATGAGCATGACGCCATCGAGCCGCGATTCCACGAACATGCCCTGCGCCTTGCGGTTCTCGAGCACCAGCATGGCCTTCAACATGCCGCGGCTGAGCACGGGCACGATCATCAGCGAGCAGCGCTGCAGGCCGGTGAAATAGGGATCGCGGCGGAAGCGCTCATCGGTGAGCGCATCATCCACCACCAGCGGCTCACGCGTGCGCTGTGCGTAGCGGAATGCCGTCGACGGCAACAGTCTTTCCTGCACGGCCTGCTCGAAGGGCACCTGGCGACGCTCGCCCTCGTGCTTCTCGTCGGCGAACCAGGTGCGGGTGTCCTCGCTCCACAGCGCCAGGCGCACGGAGGTGGCGCCGGAAAGCGCGCTGACCACGGTGCTGACGTTGTCGAGCAGCTTGTCGGGATCGGTTTCGGACTGCAGCGCCTGCGCGGCTTTGAGTATGGCGAGCAGGTCGATCTCGCCGCCATGCGTCGATCCGCTGCGATGCGAGCCGGGACGACGCGTGCCCTTGCTGCCATCGTTCGAATCATCGTCGAGGCCCGGGCCCATGGCAGCGCACTTGGCCTGCGCACCCCAGGCCGCGTATTCGGCCCGCGCCCGCTGCTGCAGCAGATTGGCCGTGCGCGGCACGTTATAGGCCTGCCGGCAGCGTGCCGACTGTTCCAGTATCACGCCCCGCTGCCAGAAGCGTGGACGTTCGGAGGCCAGCTGCCAGGCGGCATCGTAGGCCTGCGCCGCAGCTTGGAAGTCACCATTCACCCAGGCCCGCTCGGCTTCGACCAGCTTGAGCAGATGCTGGAAATTGGCGGGACAGTCGGCGGCGCGGCCGGCGATCCAGTCGTGCTGGTAGTTCAGCTGACGGATCAGCGCATCGCGCTCGGCTCCCGTGGCCGCGCGTGCGCGGTGCGCGATGGCCAGCGCCTGCAGAATGTGGCCGGTACTCATGAACCAGGTGGCGCTGGTGTAGCGCGCCACGGGCGCCAGCGCATCCATCTGCGCCACGAAGGTATCGAAGTCGCCTGCG
Source organism: Steroidobacteraceae bacterium (assembly GCA_035571575.1). Taxonomy (GTDB): domain Bacteria; phylum Pseudomonadota; class Gammaproteobacteria; order Steroidobacterales; family Steroidobacteraceae; genus ZC4RG30. Next base: position 4,143 of record DATNCK010000363.1, read on the forward strand.
ATCAACGCGGCCAGTGCACGCAGGATGCGGTAGTTCGAGAGGCCGACGGGATTGGCCGCCAGCCGCTGCACATGCTCGGTCTCGTCGAAGCCATCGTCCGAGAAGGTGTTCAGTGCATCGGTGCCGCCGCGCAGACAACGCGCGAACTGGCGGTAAGAATGGAAGGTGGCGCCGGCCTGTTCATTGCCGATGCGGCGCGTGGAATCCACGGCCGTGCTGGCGGCCATCTCCAGCTCATCGAGCGAAGAGGCGCAGTCCACCAGGTTCTTCAGCAGGCTGTTGTAGACACCGTAGCCGAAGTGCAGCTCGCCGGCGCGCAGCAGCAGCTCCTGCGCGCTGCGTGCTTCGGCCACGCCCTGCTCCAGCGGATGCATCCAGTGCGAGCCGCTCAATGCATAGGTGAAACGTGCCTGCGCGCCATCGAGTTCGTAGTTGCGCGCGGTGGCCACTTCCAGCACGCGCGCGACGATGTCATGGCCGCCGCGATAATCGTCGCGGAATTCCACGGTGACGAAGGCGCTGTGGCTGAGCGGCCCGATCAGCGCCGCGGCAGCGCCCTGCGTGCGCCACAGCCTTGCGGCCGCCGCGATCAGCCATGCCAGCATCAGATGGTCGCTGTAGAACGCCGGCGGCATGCAGCGGTTGATGGTGCGCGCAATGGCCTGCGCATGCGGATCGCGGCACTCGGCCTGCGCGACATGCGTCTCGGCCGGCTCGCGCCCCCAGGCATACAGCTCGTCGATGTCGGTCTCGACGGCGGCCTCGAAAGCTTCATGATCGGCCGGCACTGGCAGGCCCAGGTCGCGCAGCAGGTCGAGGCCCAGGCGCACCGCATCACCGGGGCGATCGCGCTGCGTGAGACTGGTGATCTGGATCAGGCTGGCATCGGCGCGCTGCAGGGCGTCGCTGGCAACGGGCAGAATGATGTCGCGGTAGACGGCATCGGCATCGGCGAGCCGGCCCATGCCGTACAGGGCGGCATGGTGATCGGTCGCCAGTCGCAGCCGCAGTTCGCGCACCGCCTCGGGCTCGAGGCGCGATGCGCCACGCACCAGCAGTGTGAGACCTTCGCGCGCGTAGCGTTCGATCTGCGCCCAGTTCACCGCCAGACGCGCCTGCGCAGCGGCGCCACGGAACAGCGTCACCACATGCGCACATTCGCTGGCGTCGTTCAGGCGATCTACCACCTGCAGATAGATTTCCGCGGCCACGCCGGCGTGCTCGGGCACCTTGGCCAGCCGCCGCGCCACCTGCAGCTGCAGTCCAGCGCGCTCTTCGGCGTTGAGACGCGAGACCAGCGACTGCAGCACGCGATCGTGGCGGAACTGCACGGCGTCCTGGGCGCTGTCGCGCACCAGCAGCCCTTCATGCAGTGCCGGCGCCAGCTGTTCGTCGATCAACAATTCAGGAACATCACTGGCCACGGCCAGGCGCGCCAATGGCACCACGCCACCGACGCAGGCCATGGCATCGAGCAGCCAGGTGGTTTCGGCCGGAATGCCTTCGAGCCGCTGCGCGACCAGCGCATCGACATTGCGGCCTTCCAGATGCTGGTGGATGCGATCCCCGTCCCAGCGCCAGCCCTGCGTCTCGAGCAGCAGGATGCCGTCGCGACGCAGCGAGTCGATGAGTTCCAGCGTGTCGAAAGGATTACCGCCGGTGAGCGGACGCACCGCTTCACTCAGCGAGCGCGCATCATCGGGCGACAGGCGCAGGCACTCGGCCAGCATTTCCACCAGCGCCGTGGGGCGCAGGTTTTCCAGATGCAGTTCGCGCGGTGCGAGGCCCAGGCGCTTCCAGCGCGCGATCAGCGTGCGCAGCGGATGCGTGGCATCCACTTCGCTGTGACGGTAGGAGGCGAGGATGAGCACGCCACGCATGTCCTCGTCGAGATGCACGGCATCGAGCATGTCGAGCGCGGTGCGCGGCGCCCACTGCAGGTCATCGATGACCAGCACGATGGGACGGCCCGGCTGCGCCAGCGTGCGCAGCAGCAGCTGCGTGATCTGCTGCAGGCTGGCGCGGGTCTGGCGCGCGGCAGCCGGCGCCACGGTCTGCGGATCCAGCTGCAGCAGATGCGCCACTTCGGGCAGCAGCGCGCCGGCCAGCGGGGCATTCATGCCCAGCGCGGTACGCAGACGTTCGCGCAGGCCGGCGAGTTCGGATTCAGGTTCGGCCAGCAGCAGCCGCAGCACGGCGCGCAGTGCCTGGCGTACGCCATCGGCCTCGCCATCCTGCTGCAGCACATCGAACTTGCCGGCGGCATACAAGCCGCCCGCAGGCGTGACCCAGCCACGCACATCATCCATCAGCGCGCTCTTGCCCACGCCGGGCGCGCCGCTGACCAGCACCATGGCGCAGGCGCCGTGGGCTACTTCATCGAACTGGCGGCGCAGTGTGTGCAGTTCGCTCTCGCGACCCAGCAGCCGTGAGGGCGGACGCAGCCGCGCCGGGAAATCACGTTCGCCGAGCTTGAACTCCGCGCTGCTGTCGGCGCTCCACAGTTCGTAGGCCTTGGTCAGATCGAACACCAGACCGTCGGCGCTCTGGTAGCGCGCGTCGGGTTCTTTCTCGAGCAGGCGCATCACGATGCGCGACAGATTGCGCGGCACGTTCGCATCCACCACATCGGGCGCCAGCGGCGCGCGTGCCAGATGATCGTGCACCAGCTTCAGCGGATCATCGCCCTCGAAGGGAGGCCGACCGGTGGCAGCTGCGTACAGTGTCGCACCGAGAGAGTAGAGATCCGCACGCGCATCCAGCGCGCGTCCGGTGCGACCCGTCTGCTCCGGCGCCATGTAGGGCAGCGTGCCGGAGAGTTCGGTCAGATGTTTGAAGGCCAGGCGTTCTTCGGCGAACACACTGGCCAGGTCGAAGTCGATGAGCCAGGCTTCGAGCGGCGCCACGCCCACGACCACGTTGGCGGGATTGATGTCCTTGTGCACCACGCCGCGCCGATGCACTTCGGCGGTGATGCGCGCCAGTGCCAGGGCCAGGCGCAGTACCTCACCGGTTTCGAGGCGACGCGTCGCCAGCAAGGTCGACAGCGAGACGCCGCCGGCATCGGCGAACACCAGTGAATTCTGTGCAAGCGGGTCTTCGACCGGTGCGAGTACGCCATGCACGCCGGTGAGCCGCGCCAGCATGGCGCGCTCGTGACGCAGACGGTCGCCCGCTCCCGGCCCCAGAGGCTGCTTCAGTATCTGCACGCCTTCGGGCGCGGAGCGTCTCGTCACGCGCGTGCGCGTGGTCTGGTACAGCGTTTCTGCGGGTCCGTCCGGAATGGTGCGCGACAAGTTTTGGACGGTCGAACCCATGCCGGCATTGTTGGTCGACACGGTATTTTCCGGTATCGAACACCTCTCAATATGACATGTGTGCTGCAACGCAGCGGTCGGCTGGGGCAGCGAAGCGAGTTAACATTCCGGCACAACAAATCGGGGGGAAAGACCATGGCTCAATGGGACGAAACCACCGGGCGTCACATTCCTGACGACCATCTACTGACCGATGCAGAGATTGCAGGCTGCGAGCGGGCCGACACCTTCGCTCCGGGCAGCGCGACACGCATGCCGGTTCCCACGCAGCTGGTCTCCAACGGCGAATATCCGCCGCTGCCGCAGAGCGACAATCAGCGCCGCGTCGAATACCGGGTCAACGATCTGGCTGAGACCGCCGCGCGCAAGCTGGGTGTGAGCCGGCGCACATTTTTGCTGGGCAGCGGTGGCATGGCGGCCTCGTTCCTGGCCATGAATGAAATCTACGGTCCCTACTTCGACGTGGATCCACTGTCGCTGCTGGTGCCCGAGGCCTATGCGCAGGCCGGTCCGCCGCGCAACCTCTTCATCTTCGATGACCAGCTGCACATGGTGCGCGGCAGCCGCTATGACGCGGCCGCGCCCTTGCGCGCACTGGCACAGGGTCCCTCCTCCACCAGCTTCAAGTCGAATCCGCTCAACTCGCGTGGCGTGAAGGATGAGCGCGGCGATACCTGGGGCGTTTGGAACCGGCAGCTCGTCGGCCTGCCGAATTCGCCCGAGAATTTCCTGATCACGCAGTTCATCAAGGATGTGTTTCTCGACAGCCAGGTGACCGTGGGATTGCTGAGCAATGTGCCGGCTGGTGTGGTGGATCCGCCGGGTGCGAAGACACCGCGCAATATCGCCGAGGCGCAGCAGGGCGAGATTCTCACCGCTGCGCAGACCGCGGCGGCGCGCGACTTCGTGAATTCCGTGTCGGGCAGCAAGCGCATGCTGGCGCATGCATTGCTCTATGTAGGCAAGGGTAACCTCGATTACATCCGCCAGCAGGCGGAGCAGCTGAAGCCCGATTCATGGAAGGGCTACAACATCGGCACTTCGGCGAAGGTGGACAACGACCCGCTGAGTCCGATGAAGCAGTGGCGGCACGACGATGAGGCCGTGGCTTATCCCACTTTCGAGTTGATCCAGTCGCTGTATGACAAGGTGAAGGGCGAGCGGCCGGGCTTCAACAACATCTGCGTGCACAAGGGACTGGTGGACAACATGCTGCCGCGCCCCGAAGTGGGTCATCCCTCCGATCTGCCGAAGGCTGCGAAGGACTGGCCGAAGCTCAACTTCATCACCTATCACTCCTGCATCCAGCCGGCCTTCTTCATGTACGACGCCTGGCAGCAGGCGCGCGGCACGAAGATGCGCGAAGGCGTGCCCGATATTGCCTGGACCACCGAATACGGCGTGCTGTGCCGCGATCTGCCCAACACCTATGCCGAGATCGGCACCACCTGGGCCTCGGCCATCGTCACCTTCCCCACGCTGGCCGCGCATCTGCTGGGCCAGCTGCTGAAGTTCTTCGGCCCCGATCGCGTGGTGTTCGGCTCGGATTCGGTGTGGTGGGGCTCGCCGCAGTGGCAGATCGAGGCGCTGTGGCGTTTCCAGATTCCGGAGGAGATGCAGAAGAAATACGGGTATCCCGCATTGACCGAGGAGACCAGGCGCAAGATCCTCGGGCTGAATTCAGCGCGGCTGTACGGCATCAAGCCGGCGCGCAATCTCGATACGCAGTACAAGCCTGTGCCTCGCGATTACGCCAGCAAGATGACGCCGGAGTTGCGGCGGCTGATGGAAGTGGACAGACCTGTTGCGGATAACATGGATTTGATGCGTGAACGCTACGCCGCGGCTGGCGGCGGACCGGATCATCTGCGTTACGGGTGGGTTCGTCCGATGTAGGAGCGGTGGGGTGCGGCGCTTCCGGCGGCGTCGTATCCGCGTAACTGAAAGTGTTAATGTCCGCGCAGTCTCGCGGACGGCAGAAAGGTACAACTAGAACAAATGTCCCGCCCTCCCTTCCAGCAGATCGCCAAGAGCGATCTCGACCGCCTGCGCACCTTCCGGCTGCTGCCCAATCTGACCAAGATTCCGCTGTTCGTGGGTTTGATGGTGTTCTTCACCTACGTGGCCTGGCAGGCCGATAGTTGGCCGCTGCAGTGGGCCGCGTACATCGCCATCGGCTATGTGTGGATGGGCATGGTCACCTTCATGCACGATGCCCTGCACTACACGCTGTTCCGAAGCCGCACGGCGAACTGGATCTTCGGCGTGCTGTGCATGCTGCCCATCTTCGCTTCCTTCGTCGGCTTTCGCGAAGATCACATCGAACATCATCGCCACAATCGTTCGGCGCGCGATCCGGATGCCTTCACCATGGGCAAACGCGGCTTCGCCGACTTCCTGGTGTTCTACAGCTATGCGCTGATCGGTGGCGTGCTCAGCTTCATCCACTTCAACTTCATCTACCCTTTCCAGAAGTTCAAGGCGCGCGAGTGGGCCATCCAGCTGGGTGAGACGGCGCTGAAGGTGGCCGTGTATTGGGTGGTGCTGGCTTATGCCGCCGAACATGGTGTGCTGGGCAAGACGCTGGAGGTCTGGCTGTATCCGGTGCTGGTGCTGTCGCTGCTGAATTCCATGCGCTTCATCTCCGAGCACTACGGCACGCCATGGGAAGCAGGTCAGATGGCGGGCACGCGCACCGTCATCAGCAATCCGGTGAATTCATTCTTCTGGAACAACATCAACTGGCACATCGGTCATCACGTATATCCGAGCGTGCCCTGGTACAACCTGGTCGAACTGCATCGGGTGCTGGAACCGCAGATCAAGGCCAGCGGCGCGCCGGTGGACAAGAGTTACATGGCGGTCTATTTCAAGGCATTGCGTGGCGGCCCGGAGTCGCAGCCCCGGCTGGCTCGGGCGCTGGCGGAACGCGCGGTGTCGCGCGCGATGCCGGCGGTCGCCGCTGCAGCGCCCGCAGTGGTGCCGGCTGTTGCACCGGTGGCGCTGGTCGACTGAGCGACCCTGCGCAGACGATGGCCTCCTAGCGCCCGGTCTGTGTGGTGTCCTGCAACTCCATCTGCATGGCGAGTGATCGCACACTGCCGGGGGGCACGAAGAACACGCCAGGTTTGCGGTCGAGTTCTTGATCGAAGCCCACGGGATCGGCCATCCCACACCAGGGCTCGATGCAGAGAAATGACGCGCCGGGTTTGCTCCACAGTCCCAGGTGCGTGGCGCCGGCGAAGCTCACGCTCAGTCGCGTTGAACCGGAAGCGCCACGCGCTGCAGGCGAATCAGGCGCATGAGATGCGCCGTAGCTGAGTTGGCGGCTCACCAACTGATCGAAGATCACCACATCCTGTGCGAACAAGGCATCGTTGAGCGCCAGCTGCCGGCCTTGCACTGGCGAGGCTTGCGGCGTCGGCGTGACCAGGCCGCTGGCATCCAGACGACGAACTGGCGCGGGCTCGGCGAAAGTGAATTCGATGGTGTGCGCATCGCGTGCAGCGGCATCGCCTGCCGCACCGGAGAACAACGGCCAGCGGAATGCCGGATGGAAGCCCATGCTCACCGGCATGGGTTCATCACCCACGTTGCGCGCGGCGGCCTTGATCTCGAAGGCCTGTCCTTCCATGCGGAAGGCGACATCGAGTTCGAAACGGAATGGATAGACCTTCAGCGTTTCTTCGTCGAAGCGCAGGCGGAACACCAGTTCACGTTCGCCGCTGCGCAGAAGTTCGAAGCGGCGCGTGCGGGCCAGGCCGTGTCGCGGCAACGCATAGCGTTGGCCACGCCAGCGGTAATGGCCTTCATTCAGGGCACCGACGATGGGAAACAGGATGGGTGCGCGGCCGGTCCAGAAGGCGGGATCACCATCCCACAGCAGGTCGCGGCCCTGGGCATCGCGCAATATCGAGAGCTGGGCGCCGAGTGGATCGACCACTGCGGTCCAATTATCAGATCGCAGTGCCGTCCATTCGGCGGGCCAGGTGGATGGGCTCGTACTCATGAGCCCATCCTAGCCCAGACAGGAATGTCCGGGCGTTACCAGCGCTTACTTTGCGGCGGGCGCAGCGCCGGCAGCGGGTTCGGTCCTGAAGCGACCGACATACGCGGCCTTTGCAATCACCTTGCCCTTCATGGCCTCGAGCAGCTCGGGACGGCTGGCCGTCGCGGGCAGATCGAGCTTGGCATTCAGCGCATAGAACTCGAATACATAGTGGTGATAGCGCGGACCAGCCGGTGCGCCCATACCCATGTAGGAGTTGTTGCGAATGCCCTTGCCGTTCACCGAGCCTTCGGGAAGCTTGCCTTCCTCGATCTGCGTGGTGTTGCCGGGAATGTTCCACACCACCCAGTGCAGCACATCATCCGGCCCGCCGAGGGCCACATCGATGTCGTGCGTGATCAGCGCGAAGCTCTGCGTCTCCGGCGGAGCATTGGAGATCTTGAAATCCGGCTGTACGTTGCCGCCGGCACCCGAGTACTTCGGCGGAACGATGCCACCATCCGGGAAGGCCTTGCTCTCGATGAGCAGCGGCACCAGCTTGAATCCACCACCGCGCGGCGGTCCACCCGCACCACCTGCGGCGGGCGGGCCACCGGCCGGTGGAGCCTGTGCCAGCACGGTGCCGGCGCCAAAAGTGATCAGCAGCAGCGCGAGCGCTGCGGAAGTCTTCAATCGCATGGTCTTGTCCCCCAGGTTTGAAAAAACGGCCCCTGAACTGGCGAGTATAGCCGGTTCGACCTGGGGCCCCGGCTGCGGTGGTTTGGTCGACTACTTGCCGATGCAGAAGCTGCTGAAGATATGGCCCAGCAATTCGTCACTGGTGACATCACCGATCACTTCGCCCAGCGAAGCCTGCGCATCGCGCAGTTCAAATGCCGCAAGTTCTCCGTGTTTTGCGGCCAGTTGCCGGCAGGCGGTGTCGAGTTGCGCTGCGGCTTTTTCCAGCGCGTTCACATGGCGTGCACGCGCCGAGAAGCTGCCACCGGCGATTTCCGTGTGGCCAGCCACAGCGGCGAGATGAGCTCGCAGCGCATCCAGTCCCTCTCCGGTGAAGGCGGAGATCCGCAGGTGCGGCCCTGGTGGGTCAGAGTCTGTTGAGGATGCCACCAGATCGGACTTGTTCATGACCAGCGTCAGCGGCATGTCGGCGGGCAGCGCGCTGCGCGTGGCGTCGAAGCTGCGGCCGCTCGGATCGGTCACGCCGTCGATGACATACAGCACGTGATCGGCATGCTGCAGCACCTCGCGCGCGCGGCGCATGCCCTCGGCTTCGATGGCATCGTCGGTGACGTCGCGCAGGCCGGCAGTGTCGATGAACTCCATGGGCACGCCGCCGATGTCGACCTTCTCGCGCAGCAGGTCGCGCGTGGTGCCGGCGACAGGCGTGACGATGGCGGCATCGAAACCCACCAAGGCGTTCAGCAACGTGCTCTTGCCGGCATTGGGCGCGCCGGCGATCACTACCGTCATGCCGCGCGTCAGCAATGCGCCGCGACGGGCTGCGATGAGCACACTGTCGAGCAATGCGCGCACGTATTCCACGCGCTCACGCAGCTCGGCGCTGGCGAGGAAGTCGATCTCTTCTTCAGGGAAGTCGATGGCCGCTTCCACATACACGCGCAGCGCGGTGAGTGCATCGCGCGTGGCCTGCACGCGCTGCGAGAACTCACCCTGCAGTGAGCGCATCGCGGCGCGCGCCGCCGCTTGCGACCCGGCCTGGATGAGATCGGCGATGGCCTCGGCCTGCGCCAGATCGATCTTGTCGTTGAGGAAGGCGCGCTCGGAAAACTCCCCTGCCCGTGCGCGCCTTGCGCCGAGCTCCACCACGCGTTCGATCAGCGTCTCGACGATGAGGCCACCGTGACCCTGCAGCTCGAGCACGTGTTCACCGGTGAAGGAATGCGGCGCGGGGAAGTACAACGCGATGCCGCTGTCGATGATCTCTCCCTGAGTGCCCTCGGTGCCGGCATCGCGCCAGCGGCTGAAAGAAGCCATGCGCGGCACCGGCAACTCACCCAACAGCGCCTGCGCGATGGCGGGCACCATTGTTCCGGATACACGTACAATCGCTACGCCACCGCGACCCGGAGGGGTCGCAGCAGCAACAATGGTGTCCGTAGACCGCATCCCGGCGGCCGCCGCGCTAGTTGCGAACGGTCTGCGCCGCCGCGATGCGACGGTTGATGTTCCACTGCTGCGCGATGGTCAGCAGCGTGTTCACCACGTAGTACAGCACCAGGCCCGATGGGAAGAAGGCGAAGGTCACCGACATCACGATCGGCAGGATCATCATCACCTTGGCCTGCACCGGATCGGGCGGCGCGGGGTTCAGCTTGTACTGGATGAGCATGGCGCCGGCCATGATCAGCGGCAGCACGTAGTAGGGATCGCGCGAGGAGATGTCTTGCAGCCAGCCGAAGAACGGCGCCTGGCGCATCTCCACGCTCTCGAGCAGCACCCAGTAGAAGGCGATGAACACGGGGATCTGCACCAGCTGCGGCAGACAGCCCGCGGCCGGGTTCACCTTCTCTTTCTTGTACAGCTCCATCATCGCCTGGCCGAGCTTCTGGCGATCGTCCTTGTACTGCTCCTGGATGGCCTTCAGTCGCGGCTGGATGAGTTTCATCTTCGCCATCGAGCGGCCGGAGGTTTCCGCCAGCGGATAGAACAGCAGCTTCAGCAGGAAGGTGACGACGATGATCGCCACGCCCCAGTTGTTGAAGATGGAGTGCACCTTGTCGAGCAGCCAGAAGAGGTACTTCGACAGGAAGGTCATGATGCCGAAGTCGGCCGCGCGGCCGAGTTCCTTGTGGATGGTCTCGAGCTGGCGCTGCAGCTTCGGACCGACGAACAAGGTTTCCTTGATGGAACCCATGGCGCCAGGCGCCACCGTGACGGTGGGCCCGACTGTGGTGACGACGTATTCATCGCCACGCGCGGTCATGGTGTAGCGATCTTCCTCGCCGCGATTAGGAACCACTGCGACGACAAAGTGATGCTGCAGTGAAGCCACCCAGCCATCGGTGATCTTGCGATCGAGGCTGGCGTCTTCCTTGCTCGTGATCTTCAGCTTCTGGTACTTCTTGCCATCGTAGATCGCAGGACCCGTGAAGGAGTAGCTGTCTACGTTGAAGTAAGAACGCTTCACTGCCGGCATGTCGTGCAGGATCTGCGCATACGACTGCACCGACCACGCCGCCTGAGAGGCATTCTCGACGGCATATTCGATGTCGATGCGATAGGAGCCGCGATGGAACACCAGCGTCTTGATGACCTTCACGCCATCGGCTGAGGTCCAAGTAAGCGGCACGCGGATTTCGTCGCTGCCCTCGCGCAACACATAGGAGGCGGCCTCGCTCTGGAACAGCGCCAGGTGCGTGGGATAGGCGTCCGCCGGCACATTGCCGCTGCCGGCCAGGCCGGTCTGCAGCAGGTATTGCTCGCCCTCACCTTCGTGACGCAGCAGCCGCACGGGTGTGGGCTGGCCCTTCACCTGCGGATAGAACAGCAGGTCGGCGCGCTGGAGTTGGCCACCCTGCGTGTTCACGTCCACGTCGAGCGCATCGGTGCGCACGGTGATGAGCGAACCGCTGCTGACGGCGGGGGCTGCAGCCGGCGCGGTAGCAGGTACCGCACCGGGCGCCGCCGCCGGTGTCGCTGGCGCGCTCGCCGGGGGAACCGTTGCGCCGGCCGTAGCGGGGACCGTGCCTACCGCGGGAGTTGGCGTCGCAGGCGTGGGCGCCGTCTGCGGAATCGCCGCGCCCAACGGCTTGTTCACTTTTTCAGCTTCGGCAGCCTTCTGCGCGGCAGCGGCGATGGCGGCATCGCGCGGCCCAAACTCCGCCACCCAGGTGGAGTAGTTCACGAGCACGGCCAGGGCGAGTGCCACCCAGAGGATCAGTCGGACGTTCTTCATCATGGTACGGGGTCGAATCCGCCTTCATTCAGAGGCTGGCAGCGGAGAATTCTCTTGGTGGTCAATGACAGTCCCCGGATGGCGCCATGTCTTTCGATGGCTTGCCGGGCGTAGTCGGAACAGGTGGGGTAGAAACGGCAGCATTGGCCCAAATGCGGGCTAATCAGCACCTGATAGGCTTTGATTGTTCCGTCTAACGCGGAATTCAGGACTGTGCGCATCGTTTCCGGATCTCGGTCCACAGGGCCGCGAGGCTCTCGCGAAGTCGCGCATTATGCGCGGAACGTGCCCCATTGCGGGCGCCGACCACCAGGTCCATGGCCGGCAGATTTTCTGCTTCGCGGCGGAAGGATTCCCGCACCTGGCGCTTCACCCGGTTACGCGCCACGGAATTGCCCACGGCCTTGCCACCGATGGAAAGTCCCAGCCGGGGATACCCCAGGGTATTGCGCGCCGCATTGATGGAAAAGCACTCGTCGACCACGCGCTGGCGCGTCTCGTAGACGGCTGAGAACTGGGGCGGGTTGAGCAGACGCTGGCTTCGGGTGAAGCGCAGCGCAGGCGGTTTCGCGCCGGTCATGGGCGCGGGAACGCCGGATCCTTACGGGATCAGGCGCTTGCGACCCTTGGCGCGACGCCGGGCCAGCACCTTGCGGCCGTCGGCGGTGGCCATGCGGGCACGGAAGCCGTGCGTGCGTACACGCTTGATCTTGCTCGGCTGGAATGTGCGTTTCGTGGCCATGGCGCTGTTTCAGGTCGGAAAATCGGGTTGCGCAGGGTACGCATAGGCACCGGTGGAGTCAATGGCTATCCGGTCAACGCCCTGCCAGGGCCTCCGTCAGATAGCCGCCTTCCGGCTCCCACCAGCCATGGACCTGGGTATGCAGCCGGAATGGCATCTTCACCCGGGCAATGGGCCCCTCCCCCAGCCGCATGGCATCGGCGATGACCAGCTCCGAGCGCATCTCGGCGAAGTCGTTGGCCACGGTCAGGATCCAGCCCTCGCCTTCGGGCGCGTCGGGGCGTGCCGGCACGAACTGCGGTTCGGAGAGGCCATGCGTGCTGCCGGCCGACAGCCGGTCGATGGCATTGGTGTGATGGTCGAAGCGCCAGATGGCATTGGCCACGCGCACTGACAGATTGCCGCCGCGGGCGCGATCGAAGGGCAGCGAGGGATCGACCATCAGCATGTAGCTGTAGCGGAAGGGCCGCGTGAGGTAGCGATCGTCGATGCGCACCATCGAGGTGCCGCGCTGACCGTTGAAGAGGATCTCTTCGCGCCAGCCTTCATCCTTCGATGCCAGGTCGAAGGTCCAGCGGCGGATGGTGGGCGAAACACCAGCCACATCGAAGGACGAACCATCGGCATTCGGAAAGAAGGGATGAAAATTGTTGCTGGCCACCGGCGCGTCGAAGATGACGCGATCACCTTCACTGCGCGCATTGGTGGTGTGCGCCAGCATGTTCTGCTCGGGCGTGCCGCGGAACCAGCGGATGTCCTTCACTTCGCCATCGCGCGGAATGATGGCCACATGACAGGGCAGCGAACGATCGTAGGTCCAGTGGACCTGCCCCGCCTCGAGCCGCTCACGACTGGTGGTCACACCGGTGGTCGGCAGGATGATGTGACGATCGGTGATCGCCATGTCATGCATCATCGAAACCAGCGGCGCCTTGAACCACCATTCACGCTGCAACTTGCCGTGACGATCGAAGATGAACACGGCCAGATCATTGCTGGCATCGCCGCGCGCTTCGTAGGCGAAGGCAATCAGCTCGCCGGTGGCGGGATCGATCTTCGGATGCGCGGTGAAGGTTTTGGCCTTCATTTGCCCATGAAAATCCCACTCGCCCAGTGTTTCGAGCGTGTTGGGATCGAGCGCCATCGGCGGGCTGTCTTCCTTCATCGAGAACAGCAGGCCGTGATGGATCATCGGCGTGGTATTGCCGGTGTTCAGGCTCAGATCGCGCACGGATGGATCAGAAGTCAGCCGATTGCGATAGCGTCCGAACAGCGCACGGCGGGCTTGCGCCTCCGCTTCGTATCTGGCGGTGCGGATATAGCGGGTGCGGAAATCGACGTGGCCGTCCCGGATGCGGAACAGATCCACGGCACCGTCGGAGTTGTAGGGCGTATCGTCCGCGAACCGCGGCGGATAGCGCCGATCGATGCAGGAACGGTAGAAGTTGCCCGCAAGGCCCGAGGGAATCTCGCCCACCACTTCGCAATCGTGCAGGTCCGCTTCGAAGCGCAGCGGTGCAAAGAAGCCGCTGGCCGTTGGATCGCCTTTGAAACTGACCCCCATCGTGGAGCCGATTGTACGCGACGATTGTACGCGAGTAGACTCGCCTCCCCCTCCGATCCACCCTCCTCTGCGCGCATGCCCGAGCTCTGGACAAAAATTCTCGCGCGGCTGGAGAACGAAATCCCCGAACAGCAGGTGAATACCTGGCTGCGTCCGCTTCAGGCGGTCGAGGACGGCGCGGGGCTGCGCCTGCTGGCGCCAAACCGCATCGCCCTGGATTGGGTACAGAGTCACGCCGCCACGCGCATCCGCGTGCTGCTGGGCGAGCTGAGCGGCGCACAGGCGCCGCTGCAGGTGGAAGTCGGATCGCTGGCTCCCGTGAATGCCCGCGGCCTCAGCAACGGGCACGCCGGCAATGGTCATGGCGCTGCCCACAATGGCGGGCACGGTGAAGCTGCGCGCGGTAATGGCGCGGTCAGGCGCCCTGCGGTCGAAACCGCCGTACTGATCGGCTCGAAGCTGAATCCGGATTCCACCTTCGAGCATTTCGTCGAGGGCAAGAGTAATCACTTCGCCAAGGCCGCCGCGATGCAGGTGGCGGAGAATCCCGGCAAAGCCTACAACCCGCTGTTCATCTATGGCGGCACGGGTCTGGGCAAGACCCATCTGATGCAGTCGGTGGGTCACGTGATCCGGCAGCGCGATCCGGCGGCGCGCATCGCCTATGTGCATTCGGAGCGCTTCGTCGACAACATGGTGCAGGCGCTGCGCCACAACACCATGAACGAGTTCAAGACCAATTATCGTTCGCTGTCGGCGTTGCTCATCGACGACATCCAGTTCTTCGCCAACAAGGCGGCCTCGCAGGAAGAGTTCTTCCATACCTTCAACACGCTGTTCGAAGGCCAGGCGCAGATCATCATGACTTCGGATCGTTATCCGAAGGAGATTCCCGGTCTCGAGGAGCGATTGAAGTCGCGCTTCGGCTGGGGTTTGTCGGTGGCCATCGAACCACCGGAGCTGGAAACCTGCGTGGCTATCCTGATCAGCAAGGCGCAGGCCTCGGGCGTGGAATTGCCGGAGGAAGTGGCGTTTTTCGTGGCGAAGCGCATTCGTTCGAATGTGCGCGAGCTGGAAGGCGCGCTGCGCCGGATCATCGCGAACGCGCGCTTTACCGGACAGCCGATCACGCTGGATTTCGCCAAGGAAGCGCTGAAAGATCTGCTGAACCTGCAGGCGCGCCTGGTCACCATCGAGAACATCCAGAAGACGGTGGCCGATTACTTCAAGGTGCGCATGAGTGACCTGCTGTCAGAGCGACGCAGCCGCTCGGTGGCACGTCCGCGGCAGGTGGCGATGGCACTGGCCAAGGAGCTCACTGCGCACAGCCTGCCGGAGATTGGAGAGGCGTTTGGCGGTCGTGACCACACGACTGTTCTGCATGCCTGCAAACGCGTGAAGGAATTGCAGGAAAGCGAGCCCCGCATGGCTGAGGATTACTCGAACTTGCTGCGGATGCTCACCGGCTGAAGAACCTGTGCATCACTCTGTGGACAAGTCGGGTAACAAGTTGGGGATGATTGTGTGGATGGAATTGTCCACAGCCCATCAACAGTATTAATGCAGGTGGTTCGCCAGTTTGTCGGGCTTCGAAGCGCGCGTAAATTCATGACCTGCAAGGCCCTTGTGATTTATCCTCGCTATCCACAAGACCTGTAACTACTACAACAGTCTTAAATATAAGTTTGGTTTAGAACTATGAAATTCACGGCGACGCGTGAGCAGATCATTCATCCGCTGCAGGCGGTGATCGGTGTAGTCGAACGCAAGCAGACCATGCCGGTGCTGGCCAATGTGCTGTTGTCGGCCAAGGGCAGCCGGCTTTCAGTCACGGGCACCGACCTGGAAGTCGAGCTGGTGGCCAGCGGTGAAGTGAGCGTGGGTCAGCCGGGCGAGATCACCGTGCCGGGTCGCAAGCTGCTGGAGATTGCCAAGGCGCTGCCGGAGAAGTCTTCGGTCACCGTGACGCTGGATGGCGAGCGAGTGAAGATCGCTGCGGGTCGAAGCCGGTTCACGCTGTCCACCTTGGCAGCCAGCGAGTTTCCGGTGGTGGAGTCCGTGAGCGCGCAGCAAACCCTCACCCTGCCCCAGAGCGAACTGAGCCGGCTCATCGGCAAGACGCATTTTTCGATGGCGCAGCAGGACGTTCGCTACTACCTGAACGGGACTTTGCTGGAAACGGACGGGAAATTGCTGCGAACGGTTGCAACTGACGGTCATCGTCTGGCAATTGCCGAGGCGCAGCTGGCGACCGGCGGCAAGAGCGTCCAGGCGCAGCAAGTCATTGTTCCGCGCAAAGGTATTCTGGAATTGCAGCGTATTCTCGGATCGGAGGGGGATGTGGAGATCACCATCGGATCGAATCACATTCGACTCCAGATCGGCGATATTCGCTTCACTTCGAAGCTTATTGACGGCAAATTCCCGGATTACGGTCGCGTGATTCCGGCCAGCCCAGCCAAGGCCATCGTGGTGGATCGGGATTCTTTGCGTGCTGCACTGCAGCGCACTGCGATTCTCTCCAATGAAAAGTATCGTGGCGTCCGGGTCGGCCTGGCGAATAACTCTTTGAAATTGCAGGCTCATAATCCCGAGCAGGAAGAAGCTCAGGATGAGGTGGAGATCGATTACAAGGGTGAGGAGCTGGAGATTGGCTTCAACGTCACCTACCTGCTGGACGCGCTGACGGCCATCGACACCGAAACCGTAGAGATCGGCCTTACCGATGCCAACAGCAGCTGTCTCATTCGTTCGCCCGGTACGACGCACTCGCGCTACGTCGTGATGCCGATGCGGCTGTAGGGCCGCATTGATGACGGGCCACTTTCCGGTGCGCCTTGGTTGTCACGGTAGAGGGGCAGTTTTCTCGCCATGAGCCTGGCGTCGCTCCAGATCTCTGGAGTTCGCTGCATCCAGGCAGCTAGTCTGGAATTCCGGCCAGGCCTGAATCTCGTGTTTGGAGCCAACGGTTCCGGCAAGACATCCATTCTGGAGTCAGCTTTCCTCATCGGGCGAGGGCGCTCATTCCGCACCCGTCACACCGAGCAGCTCATTGGTCGGGAGCTCGACAGGTTGCAACTCTTCGGCACCACACAGCATCCGTCTCACCGAATCGGGTTCGAGTATCGGCGTGACGAGTCCTACAACGGCAGACTGGACGGTGAGGACATCAGAAGCCTAGCGGAGTTGCCGGGTGCGTTCTTTGTCGAAGTGATCGATCCGGAAGTTCACCGACTAGTGGAGGGGGCTCCCGGGGAGCGGAGGCGCTGGTTGGACTGGGGAGTGTTCCACGTGGAACCTGCGTTCCTGGAGACCTGGGTGCGATTCATCCGCGCGCTGAAGCAGCGCAATGCCTCCCTGAAGCAGGGCCTGGACCCCCGACCTTGGGACGCCGAACTGGTGTTGCACGGCGAATCTGTGGCGCGGATGCGCGAAGCCTGGCTGCAGTCGGTGCAACCTTTCTGGAAGGCCGCCGTGCAAAGGCTTTCTGGCCTCGACGTGAGCATGGGCTATTTCCGCGGCTGGGCTGCTGATCGCGAGTTGGGGGAAGTGCTCGAGGCCGGCCTGGAGCGCGATCGCCAGCGAGGGAGCACGCTCGCCGGACCCCAAAGAGGCGACGTGCAATTGAAAGTGCAGGGCAGAGCAGCGCGGGAGGTGCTATCCCGTGGCCAGCAGAAGCTGGTTGCCGCGGCTCTCGTCCTGGCACTGCTGCAGCGGTTGAGCGGAGATCCAGGAACGCCGCCGACGCTGCTCCTCGATGATCCTGCCGCCGAGCTGGACTCGCAGCGACTAGCCGCACTGGTCGAACTGGTGAAAGACCTTCGTTGCCAGCTGGTGGTGACCTCGCTGCATGCAGACCTAGCCATCTTCGGAATCCCCGAGCGTGCGTTCCACGTGGAACGTGGCGTCGTCACCTCGATGGGATAATTTCGATAAACGAAATAATATACTTCGGTGCGGTGCATCCCATGCCGCCGCCCGTGACGACTCAACTGCGTCCCGACCTCAAGAGAGACCGCGATGACCGGCAAACTTCCCGAGATCTACTGGTACCTGTTCTGGATCGGCTTCGTGATCCTCGCGTTTCGCATGGCTTATCTGGGCGGCCGCTCCGGCCACGAGAAGCACATGAAGGCGCTCGACATCCTGAAGCTCTACGCCGAGAAGGGCGCAGAACCACCGCCCGCGATGATGGATCAGCTGGCCGCGCAGGTATTCCAGGAGGCGAATCCCAAGCGCGATGGCACCGGCGGTTTGATGACCACCTTCCTCAGCCTGCTGTTCATGGCTTGCGTGTCCTGGGGCGTCAGCGCCTGGCTCACCGCCAGGCAAGTCGCGCCCTGGGCTCCCATCGCGGCAACCGCGGCACTGGCGTTCTTTGGTATTGGCGCAGCCGGCTTCCTGATTGCAGCATTACTCAACCGCAAGAAATAGATGGATGCGGAGGACGCAGCATTGCTCGCCGCAGTCCGCGACGGTTCGCAGCAGGCGTTCAACCTGCTGGTCGATCGTCATCAGCAGGCAGTGCGCGTGTTCCTGCGACGCCTGGTGGGCGCCAACGACGCCGACGATGTCGCGCAGGAAACATTTCTCGCGCTATGGACACAGGCTCGCATGTTTCGTGGCGGCTCACCCGTGCGCACCTGGCTGCTAGGCATCGCCTGGCGTAAAGCCAAGGACACGCAGCGAAGCTGGTTTCGCCGGCGTCGCCGCGACCAGGCCTGGCATGAAAGCAGGGATGATCACGAGGAATTCTCTGCTGACATGCAGCGGGCCATGGAACAGGCCATGGCTTCGCTGTCGCTGGATCAGCGCGCCGCCGTCACCTTGTGCCTTGCCTTCGGGCTGTCGCATGTCGAGGCCTCGGCGACCATGAATCTGCCACTGGGCACAGTGAAATCGCATGTGGCGCGTGGCCGTGAAAAGCTGCACGCCTTGCTGGGAGACGAGTGATGGAAGAACAGATGGACGAGAAGATCGGAAGACTGCTGCGCATGGATGCGCCTGCAGAGCGGGATCCATGGTTCCGCATCAGCTTGATCGAGCGCCGCGAAAGAATGCGTTACCAGCGGCGTCAACAGAAGTTGCTGGGTGTAGCGCTGCTCATCGCCCTGTTCATCGTTCTGCCGTTGATGCTGCGACCCACGCTCTTCAGCATGGAACTGCTGCGCAGCAGCCTCATCGCGCTCTTCGCGCTCGCGCTGATCGCAGCAGCGGTGCGTGCGGTGCATGGTCTGCGGCAGGCACTGCGTTGGCTGCGAGGTGTCTAGGATCGGGCGCTGAAAATTCCGCCGCGCTGCATCCGGACGGCCGCACCGTGACGACTCAAGTATGAAAGCGCAATCCGCGCACATACAGGAAGGGCTCGCCATGGATTGTCGACAAGCCGCGGACATCCGCTGGGATCAGGTCTGCAAGCAGGTTTCAAAAGTCGCCACGCTGATCCTGATGTGGATCTTCGTGCTGCTGGCCGTGTTCAATACGGCATGGGCTCACGCGCCGGCACCGGCTGTGGGCGCCAAGCAAGTTCTCGAGCAATCGCGCCGGTACCAGTACCAGTTCCGCACCGGTGATGCGACCGTACTGGCTCCCTGGGTCGCGATGCTGGAAGAGGCGACGAAGGCTGAGCCAGGCAACGCCGACCTCTGGTACTGGCAGGGCTATGCCTACCTCGCGCTTGGCGCCCACTCACTGATGGCGCAGAAACCCGAAGACGCCATGGCTGCAATGAAGAAGGGCCCGGCGGCGCTGATGCGGGCGCTGAAACTCAATCCCGATCACGCCGAGGCGCTGTCGCAGCTGGGTG
The DNA here is from genome assembly GCA_035571575.1 of Steroidobacteraceae bacterium. GTDB lineage: Bacteria > Pseudomonadota > Gammaproteobacteria > Steroidobacterales > Steroidobacteraceae > ZC4RG30. The sequence goes on from DATNCK010000363.1 coordinate 23,497, forward strand.
GCATACAGACCTTGCTGGGGCCCGTGCTGCAGTTGCCGGCCATGGCGCCGCGTGGTGTGGCGCAGATGAATCGTGCGGTGGAGCTGGCGCCCAATTCCATCCGTGTGCGGTTGATGCGCGCCTTCGCCGGTCCGAATCTGCCGCCCGAGCTGCGCAACACCGCCAACGAAGCCGAGGATCTGGACTATCTGATCGAGGTTGCGGAGTGGGGCACGGCTGGCGACTACATCCGCATCATGCGTGGCGATCTGAGTTTCGAAACCGGCCATCCGGATCTGGCACGTGCCATGTACCGCAGCGTTGAGGGTTCAGGCTCAGGTGCCTCAATGGATGCCAAAGCCCGACTCGCAGCGCTGGAGAAGGGCAGTGTGCCCCTGGCAGACATCAAGGCGCTGCGTACCTCGGCGGGCTCGCAGTGCGCCATGTGCCACGTAAAATAGGGGGCGCAACACCCCGGTTGATGCAGCCCTCCCAGGGGTTTCAGCCAGGCTGACCTGCAGCCGTTCAGAGGCTATAATAATAATGAGCGGCGCAGGGGTTGATTCATGTCTTCCGAAGATACCTATAATTCAAGTAATATCAAAGTCTTAAAGGGCCTTGATGCGGTGCGTAAGCGCCCTGGGATGTACATCGGCGATACCGATGACGGCACCGGCCTGCATCACATGGTGTTCGAGGTGGTCGACAACGCCATCGATGAGGCCCTGGCCGGGCACTGCAACCGCATCCAGGTGCTGATCCACGCCGACGAATCCATCACCGTGCACGACAACGGTCGCGGCATCCCGGTCGACATTCATCCCGAAGAAGGGCGCTCTGCAGCCGAGGTCATCATGACCGTGCTGCATGCCGGCGGTAAGTTCGATGACAGCTCCTACAAGGTTTCCGGCGGTCTGCATGGCGTCGGCGTGTCGGTGGTCAATGCGCTCTCCGATCTGCTGGAGCTCACCATTCATCGCGGCGGCAAGACCTACCGCCAGCAGTACAAGCTGGGGGATCCCGTGGCGCCCCTGGGTGAAGTTGGCGTCTCCACCGAACGCGGCACCACGATCCGCTTCAAGCCGTCGGCCACGATCTTCACGAATATCGTGTTCGATTACGAGATCCTGGCCAAGCGTCTGCGCGAACTGTCATTCCTGAATTCCGGTGTGCGTATCGAGCTGGTCGACGAGCGCGAAGACAAGCGTGATGTGTTCCAGCACGAGGGTGGGCTGCAGGCCTTCGTGCAGTACCTGAACCGCGCCCGGACGCCGGTTCATCCCTCAGTGTTTCATTTCACGATGCAGGAAGGGCTGATTGGCGTCGAAGTGTCGCTGCAGTGGAACGATTCCTACCAGGAAACCATGCTGTGCTACACCAACAACATTCCGCAGCGGGATGGCGGCACGCATCTGTCGGGCTTCCGCGCGGCGCTGACGCGCACGCTCAACGACTACATCGACAAGGAAGCGAAGAAGGAAAAGATCGCCACCACGGGCGATGACTCGCGCGAAGGGCTCACTGCCATCCTGTCGGTGAAGCTGCCCGATCCGAAGTTCTCCTCCCAGACCAAGGACAAGCTGGTCTCGTCCGAGGTGAAGGGTGCAGTCGAGACCACCGTCGCGGCCAAGCTGTCGGAGTTCCTGCTGGAACATCCGGCCGAGGCCAAGGCCATCGTCGGCAAGATCCTCGATGCGGCCCGCGCGCGCGAGGCGGCGCGCAAGGCGCGCGAGATGACCCGTCGCAAAGGCGCGCTGGATATCGCGGGATTGCCCGGAAAACTGGCCGACTGCCAGGAAAAAGACCCCGCGCTGTCCGAGATCTTCATCGTCGAGGGTGACTCCGCAGGTGGCTCGGCCAAGCAGGGCCGCGACCGTCGCACCCAGGCCATCCTGCCGCTGCGCGGCAAGATCCTGAACGTGGAGCGGGCGCGTTTCGACAAGATGATCGCCTCGGCCGAAGTGGGCACGCTGATCACCGCGCTGGGCTGCGGCATCGGCCGCGATGAATTCAACATCGACAAGCTGCGCTACCACCGCATCATCATCATGACCGACGCGGATGTGGACGGCTCGCATATCCGCACGCTGCTGCTCACCTTCTTCTACCGGCAGATTCCGCTGCTGATCGAACGCGGGCATGTCTACATCGCGCAGCCGCCGCTGTACAAGGTGAAGCGCGGCAAGAACGAGATGTACGTGAAGGATGACAACGAGCTCAACGCCATCCTGCTGAACAATGCGGTGGATGAAGCCGCGCTGTTCGTGAATGAAGGCGCGCCGCCGCTGCAGGGCTCGGGCCTCGAAATGCTGGCGCGCCAGTACATGGAAGTGCAGGCCATCATCAAGCGCTGGAGCCGGCGCTACGACGCGCGGCTGCTCGAACAGCTCATCTACGTGCCGCCGCTGGCGGCGGATGCCTTTGGCGACACCGACCGTGTGCGCGACTGGGCCATCAACCTGGAGCGCGTGCTCAATTCGCGCAATGACGCCGGCGCCACGTACAAGATCGAAGTGCTGCAGGGCATCGTCACCGGCGCGGCCGCTGCCGCCGCGGATGGCGAGGACCGCCCGGCACGCGTGCTGATGCGCCGCTACGAGCACGGCACGCACAGCGAGAAGACGCTGCCGCGTGAATTCTTCTCGTCAGCCGAATACAGCCGCATCGCCGAGCTCGGCCAGACGCTCAATGGCATGATCGGCGAGGGTGCCTACGTGGTCAGCGGGTCGCAGAAGCGCGATGTCGGCTCTTTCAAGGAAGCCATCACCTGGCTGTTCGAGCAGGCACGCAAGGGCCAGACCATGCAGCGCTACAAGGGGCTGGGTGAGATGAACCCCGAGCAACTGTGGGACACCACCATCAATCCGGAAACGCGCCGGCTGCTGCAGGTGCGGATCGAGGATGCCATCGCCGCCGACGACATCTTCAACACGCTGATGGGCGACCAGGTCGAACCGCGGCGCGAGTTCATCGAAAAGAACGCGCTCACCGTGGCCAATCTGGACGTTTAGAAGGCATGCCGGGGTTTGGGGTAACATCCCCGGCCACAACATCCGCTCCAAGAACGAGGCGCTAGACATCCGTGGACGTTGGCCATCTGCGTGAATCACTGACCAACAGCATCCAGACCCTGGCAAATGATGCCGCGGCCCGGCTGCCTGGTCTGATCGTCGCCGTTCTGCTGATCATCGCGGGCTGGATCGTCGCGCGGCTGGCACGCTCCGGCATGCGACGGGTGCTGACCTCGCTGCAGAAATCCATCGCCCGTCGCAGTGGCCGGCCCGAGAGCGACTCGGGCGCCGAACGCCTCTCTGCCCGTGTGCTCAGCGGCGTGGTGTTCTGGGCGGTGATCCTGCTGTTCGCTTCCACCGCGACGCAGATCATCGGTCTCGACCTGTTCACGAAGTGGATCAGCGGCATCGTCAAGCATGTGCCCGGCATCCTCGCGGGCCTGCTCATCATTGCCGCGGGCTTCGTCGCCTCCGGTTTCGTCGGCGACCTGATCCGCTCGAGTGCCAAGCGACTGCCGAGTGCGCAGCAGGTGGCGCTGGTGCGGGTGGCACAGACCTCGGTGCTGGTGGTGGCGCTGCTGGTGGGCGCGGACCAGATCGGACTGGAAGTGCGCTGGGTGGCCATCCTGGTGACGGTGACGCTGGGCGTGACGCTGGGCGGCGCGGCGTTGGCAGTGAGCTTCGGTTCCAAGCACTTCATCGCCAATGCCATCGGCGCGCACTACATGCGCCAGTCCTTCCGCGTTGGCGAGAAGGTGCGCGTGGCGGGCTATGAAGGGCGCATCATCGACATCAACGCCACGTCCATCGTGCTGGAGACCGCCAGTGGACGCGTGAACATCCCGGCCGGCGCCTACAGCAACAGCCCCATCGAATTGCTGAGCGCAGAGCGCAGCGAGAATGTCTGAAGCGCTGACGCATGCCTTCCTGCGCGCGCATCCTGAAGACGCCGCACGTGTGCTCGAGGGTTGTCCTCCCGCTGATGTCGTAGCGCTGATGCAGCAGCTGCCGGCGCGCATCACCGCACCGGTGCTGCAGCTGTTGCGTCCGTCGATGGCCGCGGCGGTTCTGCATGGTGTGGATCTCAATCGCGGCGCGGCATTGGTGGCGCTGCTCGAAACCAGCATGGCCGCGCGTGTGCTGCGTCAGGTCACCGAAGAGCAGCGCATCGCGCTGCTGGCACGTCTGCGTACCTCCAAGGGCATTGCGTTGCGATTCATTCTCGCCGTGCCGGACGACAGCATCGGCGCCTGGGTGGATGCAGACTGCCTCACGCTCACCGGCGAGGTCACCGCAGCGGCGGCGCGCGAGCGTGCTGCGGCCGCCAACGGCAACACCGAGCGCATCGTGCTGCTCGACGCCGATCGACGGCCGATGTCGTGGATCCTGTTGCCGGATTTGCTGCGCGCACAGCCCGCAACGCCGGTGTCAGCTCTGGCCGTGCCGATTCCCGCGACGCTGGTGGCCGCGATGCCTTTGTCGGCCGGCTTGTTGCACGCTGCGTGGCGCACGAGTTCTGTGCTGCCCGTGACCACGCGCCTGGGCACGTTCATCGGCCTGCTGCGTCATGAGCGACTGCAGCAGGTGTATGACCAGGATCGCGCCAGCCGCGGCCCGGGCATCAATGCGGTGGGCGCGGTGCTGTCGCGCGGCTACTGGCAGAGCGTCACCGGCATCCTGCGCGGTGGCCTGTCGCTGCTGCCGCCGGTGCGCGCGCTGTCGGAGATTCCCGATGAGCGCTGAGCTGGCCACGGTCGCGCTGCTCAACGAGCGCTTTCTGACGGACTATCCATTCGAGGCGGCGCGTGCCCTGGAGGCACTGCCTACGGAATCCACCGTTTCGATCCTGCGTTCTCGTTCGGCAAAAGCGCGTTTGCGTACCTGGCAGGCGCTGGCGCCCGATCGCGCTGCAGATGTGCTGATCGCGCTGGATGCGCAAACCGCACAGCAGCTGCTGCTCGAATCCGATCCGCAGGTGAGTGTGGCTGCGTTGTCGCAGGTGGATGCTTCGCGGCGCGAGGGACTGCTCGCCGCGCTGCCTGAAGAAGCAGCCGCAGATCTGCGTCATGTGATGCAGTACCCGCCCGGCACTGCGGGCTACCTGATGGATCCACGCATCGGCGCAATCGATGCGCGGCTCACGGTGGCCGAAGCCATCGAACGCCTGCGCAGTCTGCGAACGCGGGGCCTGAGAGATTTGTTCGTGGTCGACCAGCAGATGCAGCTGGTCGGTCAGCTCGAGATCGAAGATCTCGCACTTACCGGGCGCGAGCGTCCGCTACGCGAGATCACCCGGGCCGTCACCGCCGTGGTGCGTGACAACGATACCGCGGCTGTCGTGGCGAAGCGGTGGAGCGAAACGCCACTGACGGTGCTCCCGGTGGTGAATGCAGCGGGGCGTTTCGTCGGAGTAGTGCGGCAGTCACCGAATGCGCGCTCTTCAAGAGGGCTGCTGCGACGCTTGTTCGGCTGAAGCGCCGCGTCTTCAGCGCGCCGGCTGACCGAAGTCCTGCACCCAGTAGAAATGGCCGCGCTTGCGGCCTTTTGCCACGGCGCTGCCCATGTCTCGAAAGCGCGCATCCATGATGTTGGCGCAGTGACCTGGGCTTGCCAGCCAGCCGGCAACCACTTCCTCCGCTGAGTCGGAACCGAAGGCGATGTTCTCGCCGATGAGCATCCAGCGATATCCCGTGCGGCGCACGCGATCTCTGGGTTCGCTGCCATCCGGGGCGTGGTGATCGAAATAGCTGCGCGCGGCCATGTCACGGGCGTGGGAAGCCGCCGCCTTGTGCAGAGATGCTGACGGCCGCAGCGCCGAGACAGCGGGAAAAAAATCATGGCCGCAACGCCTGCCCTGAGCCCGGGCTGCATTCACGAGTTCGAGAATGCGCTCTTGCACCACCGTGGGCCTGGCCGTCGCCGGCACCCCGGCATGGCCGAGACCTGCCGATCCGCAAAGGATGAGAGTCGCCAGCAGCCGGTAGGTTGGGCTCATCTTCACAGCCCAAGTCTGGCGTTCACCCCCTGAATCGGGGGTGAACCACCGGCTTGATCCGTGAGTCTTGAAATCGATCCGATTTAGATATATCTTTACTTCGACATATCGAAACAGGATCGAATCCATGAGAGCTCATTTTCACAGGCCCCATCATTCCGACCGTCATGCCGGCTCGCCTCCGGGAGGCCGCCACTTTCGCGGCGGTCACCATCACGGCGGCGGGCCGGGAGGCGCCGGTGGCTTCGGCGGCCGGGGCGGACATGGCGAGCGCGTGTTTCACCATGGCGCTCTGCGCCTGGTAGTGCTCGCGCTGATCGCCGAGTCGCCACGCCACGGCTACGAAATCATCAAGGCCATCGAGGAACGCCTGGCCGGCAGCTATTCGCCCAGCCCCGGCGTCATCTACCCAACGCTGACGCTGCTGCAGGAAATCGGCCACGTCACCGTCGAAGAACACGAAGGCAAGAAGCGCTACTCGATCACCGAGGAAGGCCGGCAGCACCTGCTCGAGAACCAGCCCGCGGTGGATGCAGTCATGGCGCGCATGCGCGACGTGAGTTCGCGCTTCGGCGGCGGACCGGCGCCGCAGATCATCCGCGCAATGGAGAACCTGAAGCTGGCGCTGCGACTGCGCATGGGCCGCGGACCGCTCACCGACGAACAACTCCAGGCCGTCGCCGCAGCCATCGACGCGGCAGCCACCGCCGTCGAGCGCACCTGAGGTCGGTCATGACGAAGGTAACAGGTGAAGCCGCAACCCCCGATGCCGCGCGCGTGATCCGGCGGCTGTGCCGCCACTGGGCGCATAAATTCCCGGTGAAATTCGACGACACATCGGGCGAGATCCAGATCAACGATGTGCGTGTGGCGATGCAGGCCGGCGCTGAAACCCTGCATGTGGTGCTGGAAAATCCGAGCGGAGACGTGCCGGAGAGATTGCCGGGTGTCGTCGCTGACCATCTGATACGCATGGCGGCAACTGATCCCGCTTTACAGGTGCGTTGGAACGCGGCCGACCAGACGCCGGTGGCGTGACGATCGTCGCCGCGATGAAGGAAGACGGCATCAACGAGGATCTGCGCGCCTGCCTGCGCACACTGCAGGCCATCCACGCAGATCGCGGCCTGCTCACGCAGCTGACGCAGGAGCAGCGCCGTGAACTGCTGATGCTGGCCGGGCTGGTGGCCAAACCCGAGCGCAACGAATTGCGCCAGATGGCCAAGGCCTTCCGCCGCGCCGATCGTCAGGCCGTTCAGCAACAGGATCGTCAGTCGATCGAAACAGCGGGTCTGAGGCAGCAGCGCCGCAGTGAAACGTATGCGCCGCTATGGTTGCCGCGGCCCGATGCAGAAGTCGCGCAGAGCAATGCCGGCGCCAGCAGTGCCTCGGCCACCGAACGTCCGACGCTGAATGCTGCGCGCAACTGCTATGTCTGCAAGCAGCCCTACACCACAGTCCATCGCTACTACGATTCGATGTGCTGCGCCTGCGGCGACTTCAACTACGCCAAGCGCGAACACAGCGCCGATCTCACCGGTCGCGTGGCGCTGGTCACTGGCGCGCGCGTCAAGATTGGCTACCAGGCTGCGTTGAAATTGCTGCGTGCCGGCGCGAGTGTCATTGCGCTCACGCGATTTCCCGTGGATGCCGCGGCGCGCTATGCGCAGGAAGCCGACTATGTCCAGTGGCGCGAGCGCCTGCAGATCCACGGTCTGGATCTGCGCCACACTCCCAGCGTGGAGATCTTCGCGCGCTGGCTGGGTGAGCAGCTGCCGCGACTCGACTACATCCTGAACAATGCCTGCCAGACCGTGCGGCGTCCGGCCGGATTCTTCCGCCATCTGCTGCAGCGTGAGGCCGCTGGGTCCACCGCATTGCTGGCCGAACACCGCGCGCCGCTGGCGCAGCACGACACCCTGTGCCGCGCGTTGGTCGCCGCCACGGCGCAACCCGAGGGCCTGATTCACAGCGCCGCGCTGTCGCAGCGGCGCTACCTGGACGAGGATTATCTGGAGGGTGAGGCGCTGTTTCCTTCCGGTCGCTACGACGAGGACCAGCAGCAGGTGGATCTGCGCGCGGTGAACAGCTGGCGGCTGCGGCTGCATGAAGTGGAAACGCCGGAGCTGCTCGAGGTGCAGCTGGTGAATGCCATCGCGCCCTACATCCTCAACGCACGGCTGAAACCGCTGATGATGAAGAGCGGCGCGCGTGATCTGCACATCGTCAATGTCAGTGCGATGGAAGGGCAGTTCTACCGCACCACCAAGACCGACAAGCATCCCCATACCAACATGGCCAAGGCGGCGCTGAACATGATGACGCGCACCAGCGCGCCGGACTATGTGCGGGATGGCATTCACATGAATGCGGTGGACACCGGCTGGGTCACCGATGAAGATCCCGCCGTGCATGCGGCACGCAAGGCAGAGGAGGGCTTTGCGCCGCCGCTGGACATCATCGACGGCGCGGCGCGCATCGTTGATCCCGTCTTTGCCGGTGCCAACACTGGCACTCACCTGTGGGGACAGTTCCTGAAGGATTACAGACCCGCGCCGTGGTGAGGTGAGCCGCCGCGTCGTGGATTCCCGCGGTATTCAATGCGGATCAGACCGCGGCCATCCAAGTGCTGCGATGCAGCCAGAATAGGAAAGACCCTATTGCGACATGGGTGCTGCGCCTACAGCCCCGCTGCGCGTTTTGCTTCAGCCTCTGCGCACGGTCCCACGCCAAAAGCGGAAAGTTTGCAAGGAGAAGCATTAATGAAGACAAGAATCGTCAGTTCAATTGTGGCCAGCGTCGCGATGACTCTGGCTCTGGCCGCGTGCAATCGCGCGGAATCCCCCGGCAAGGTCTCCTCGGATGTGGCCGAGGCCCAGGCCGACAAGCAGGACAAGGTCGCTGATGCGCGCGCCGATCAGGCCGAAACGCAGCGCGATACCGCTTCGGAAGCCGTCTCACACGATCCGGATGATCGTGGCGATGCCATCCAGAAGCGTGCCGGTGCAGCCTACGACACGGCGATTGCCGCTGCCGAAGGCGATCGCAAGGTAGCCAAGCAGGCTTGCGAAGCCCTGCAGGGCGACTCGCAGGCCGCGTGCAAGAAGAGCGCGGATGCGTCCTACGATGCCGCCAAGGCCAATGCACAGATGGCGCGCGATGCCGAAAAGCAGCGTGGCGACGCCGTGCAGAAGCTGGACAACAAGTAAGCAAGGTCAATGGCCGACGTGGGTACCGGCCTGCTGCCGGTGCCCACATGGCCACTTAGGGGTCAGAAGCGAGCGCGCACCGTCAGACCGACGATGCGCGGGTCGCCTGGCTGGCCAAGGATCAGACCGGAATTGCCGGTCTGAACGACTGGCAGTCAGCGATTGCTCCAGGGCGCGACGGGTTCGATCTTTCGCCATTCGCCCAAGGGCAACTCCTCTACGTGCACACTGCCGATGGCCGCACGCACCAGCCGCAAGGTTGGAAAGCCCACGCGCGCCGTCATGCGCCGCACCTGGCGGTTCTTGCCCTCGCGCAGCGTCAGCTCGATCCAGGCCGTGGGAATCTTCGCGCGATAGCGTATGGGCGGATCACGCGCCCACAGATTCGCGGGCGCTTCGATGCGCCGTGCACCAGCGGGTTGCGTGATGAAATCTCCCAGATCGACACCGGCTCGCAGCCTCGCCAGCGCTGCATCGTCGGGCTCACCTTCAACCTGCGCCCAGTAGACCTTGGCCAGCTTGTGGCGCGGACTGGCGATGCGCGCCTGCAACGCGCCATCATCGGTGAGCAGCAGCAGCCCTTCGCTGTCGGTGTCGAGCCGGCCGGCCGGATACACATCGGGCACGTCGATGAAATCGGCAAGTGTGCGCCGGCCAGCTTCCGGCCGGAACTTGCAGATCACGCCGAAGGGTTTGTTGAAGGCGATGAGCAAGAAAGCTTCAGTCGCTTATCTTCACGCGAGACAGCGTTCGATCAGATCGTGCGGCACGGTGGTAGGCGGCACGGTGGTAGGCGGGACGGTGGTGGCTGGCACCGCGTTGGCCGCGGCAAGCCTTCTGGATCCACTGCGCCGGCGCTTCGCGCCAGCACGCTGCGCCACTACCTGCGGCTCGAACCATTCGCGTACATCCACATCGAGACCGACGCCGTGCATGTAGTTGTACAGCGCCTTGCGCAATCCCTGCCCCAGAAAATCATGATCGGTACCGGTGGGATCATCGAAGGCCACATCGTTGTGCGCGAAGGTGATGTTGGCGGGCGGCCGCAGCGTGATGCCATAGGCCTGAGGATCAAGACCAATGGGCGAATGTGCCGTGGCCGCAAAGCGATGCCAGTACGCCGACTGGATACAACCCGCCGCGAACAGCTGTCGTACGCGTTCGAGGGCGTCGACGGTGTCCTGGACGGTCTCAGTAGGAAAGCCATACATCAGATAGGCGTGCACCATGATGCCGGCGTCGGTGAAGGCGCGCGTGACCCGCGCCACCTGTTCCACCGTCACACCTTTCTTCATCAGTTTCAGCAACCGGTCGGAGGCCACTTCCAGCCCACCGCTCACCGCCACGCAGCCCGCCCGTGCCAGCAGCGCGCACAGCTCCGGGTTGAAGGACTTCTCGAAGCGGATGTTCCCCCACCAGGTGATGGCCAGCTTCTCGCTCACCAGTTGCTGCGCCAGCGCGCGCATGCCGGCCGGCGGCGCCGCCTCATCGACCAGATGAAACCCCGTCTCGCCGGTCTCTTCGATCAACGCACGGATGCGCGACATCACCACATCGGTGCCCGGCTTGTCGTAGCGTCCGATGTAATCCAGTGACACATCGCAGAAGGTGCACTTCTTCCAGTAGCAGCCATGCGCCAGCGTGATCTTGTTCCAGCGTCCGTCGGACCAGAAGCGGTGCATGGGGTTCAGCATCTCCAGCACCGACACATAGCGGTCCAGCGACAGGCCGTCATAGGTGGGAATGCCGGTATCGCGTTGC
>DATNCK010000364.1:0-5472 GCA_035571575.1 Steroidobacteraceae bacterium
CATCTGGCCGGTGGTCGCCGGCCTGCTTGGCCGACTGCACGCGCCGCGTTAGGTTGTTGCACCCATGCCCGGTCAGCTACGGATCAAGGACCACCAGAAAGAGCAGCGCTTCTTTCTTCAGCGCAGCGCAATCGCGGCCGCCACCATCGGCGTGCTGGCGCTGGTGCTCATCGGTCGCCTGGTCTTGCTGCAGATCATCCGCTACGACTACTACCTCGATCTGGCGCAGGGCAACCGCACGCGCATCGAACCGGTGCCCGCCAACCGCGGACTCATCTTCGACCGCAATGGCAAGGTGCTGGCGGAAAACCAGCCTTCCTACCAGCTCGAACTGATCCGCGAGCAGCTGCCGGAAGGCAATGTGGACTCCGCACACGCTGCGCGCGCCGTGGATGCCACGCTGAGCGGGCTGCAACAGCTGGGCATCATTCCGGCGGAGGAAGTGGCCGATGTGCGCCGGGTGATCTTCGCTCATCGCGGCTTCGAGGCCGTGCCGATCCGCCTGCGACTCACCGAAGAAGAGATTTCGCGCTTTGCCGTGCACCGGCACGAATTTCCCGGCGTGGATCTGCGCGCGCGGTCGACCCGCTTCTATCCCTATGGATCGCTGGGCGTGCATGCGCTGGGCTATGTGGGCGCGATCAGCGAACAGGATCTGGCGCGCATCGACCGCGCCACCTACGCCGGCACTTCGCTGATCGGCAAGCGCGGCGTCGAAGCGGCGCACGAAGCCGACCTGCACGGCGTGAACGGCTACAACGAGATCATGGTCAATGCCCAGGGCCGCTCTGTGGAAAGAAAGGGCGCAGAGCTGAAGAAGCAGCCGCCGCGCGCGGGCTCGGACCTGGTGCTGTCCATCGACCTGCCTTCGCAGCAGGCGGCCGAAGAGGCCTTCGCCGGCCGTCGCGGCGCCGCCATCGCCATCGATCCCCATACCGGTGATGTGCTGGTGATGGCCAGCATGCCCGGCTTCGACGCCAGCGTCTTCGGCCGCGGCATCACGCGCACCGAATACCGTGCGCTCGAATCCAATATCGACAAGCCGCTGTTCAATCGCGCCATCAGCGGCACGTATCCCGCGGGTTCGACGGTGAAGCCGGTGCTGGGCATGGCGGGTCTCGCCTATGGCCTCATCAAGCCGGACGAGATCCACAATTGCTCCGGCGTCTATATCGTGCCCGGCAGCAGCCGTCGCGCACGCGAAGGCAAGGGCGGGGTGCACGGTGCGGTGGATCTGCGCAGGGCCATCGCCAAATCCTGCGACGTGTACTTCTATGCGCTCGCCTACGAGCTCGGTGTGGATCGCATCCACGAATTCCTTTCGCCCTTCGGCTACGGCAAGGTCACCGGCATCGACATCGCCGGTGAAGCGCAGGGCCTGCTGCCATCGCGCGAATGGAAGCTGAAGCGCTTCCGCGATCCTTCCGAAGGCGCCTGGTATCCCGGCGACTCGGTGAACTTCGGCATCGGGCAGGGCTTCATGACGGTGACGCCCGTGCAGCTCGCGCAAGTCACCGCGGTGCTGGCGGCCAAAGGCGCCGTGTTCAAGCCGCGGCTGGTTACCGGCGTTCGCGATCCGGTCACAGGTGCAACGAAGAAGCTCGATCCCCTGCCCCTGCCGCATGTGAAAGGCGGCACGCCCGAACAATGGGATGTGATCATGGAGGGCATGCGCCAGACCATGATCAATGGCACGGCCGCGGCCATCTCCACCTCGGCCGAATATCACATGGCCGGCAAGACCGGCACCGCGCAGGTCTACTCGGTGGGCCAGAACGAACGGCTGGATCGCAAGGTGGACGAACGGCTGCGCGATCACTCCTGGTTCATCGCGTTTGCTCCAGCGGAAGATCCGCAGATCGCCGTGGCCGTGCTGGTGGAAAACGGCGGTTTCGGTGCGGCCGCCTCCGCGCCGATTGCGCGCAAGATCATGGACGCCTATCTGCTGCCACGGCTGAAAAAGCCGGATGCCGCGGCTGCGCCTGTCGAACCGGCGGCAGCGCCCGCTGCCAGACAGGCGCGCGATGAGAAGCCGGCAGCTGCCGAAAAGAAAGCGCCTGCGGCTGCGGTGCCGCCCGCATGATTCGCGTAGGCCCCGACGGATCGGACTCCACCACGCGCCGCACGCTCACTGGCGCTGCGCGACTGCTGGCTGCTTTGCAGCTCGACGGTCCGCTGCTCATCGGCCTGGGGCTGGTGAGCTGCTATGGCCTCATCGTGCTGTACAGCGCCTCTGGCCAGAGCATGGGCACGATACTGCGTACCGTGATGCGCATTGGCCTGGGCACGGTGGCCATGCTCGCGCTGGCGCAATTGCGGCCCCAGCAGCTGCGCGCAGCAGCGCCCTGGGTTTACGCCTTCGGCCTGCTGCTGCTGCTGGTGGTGGACGCCATGGGCGTGATCGGCAAGGGGGCGCAGCGCTGGCTCGACCTGGGTTTCATCCGCTTCCAGCCCTCGGAGGTCATGAAGCTCGCGGTGCCCATGCTGTGCGCGCGCTACCTGCACGAGCGTCCGCTGCCCCCCACCGTGCCGGTCATGGCCGTGGTGGCCGGCATCATCCTGCTGCCTGCCGCGCTGACTGCGGCACAGCCAGACCTGGGCACCGCCATTCTCATCATCATCGGCGGCCTGCTGCTGCTGGTGATGGCAGGACTGCCCGTCTGGTACATGATCGGCGGCGTAGCGCTGGCGGCTGTCGCGGCCTGGGTGGGCTGGCACTACCTGCTCCACGACTACCAGCGCAACCGCGTGCTCACATTCATCGACCCCACCACCGATCCACAGGGCGCGGGCTACCACATCATCCAGTCACAGATCGCCATCGGCTCCGGCGGGCTGTTTGGCAAGGGCTGGATGAACGGCAGCCAGTCGCAGCTCGACTATCTGCCGGAGCGACACACCGACTTCATCTTCGCGGTGATCGGCGAGGAGTTCGGGCTGCTGGGGCTGGTGATCCTGCTGGCACTGTATCTGTTCGTGGTGATGCGCGCGCTGTACCTGGCCGCGCAGACCCAGGACACCTTCTCGCGCCTGCTGAGCGCCAGCCTCGCGCTTACCTTCTTCGTCTATGTGTTCATCAACACCGGCATGGTCAGCGGCCTGCTGCCCGTGGTGGGCGTGCCGCTGCCGCTGGTCAGCTATGGAGGCACCTCGGTGGTGACCCTGCTGGCCGGCTTCGGTATCCTCATGGCGTTGTATTCGCATCGCAAACTTGTCGGTTCCTAGGGAACCGTTTTCCACCATGACCAGAGGCTGGAATCGCGCGCCCGCCGCGGCGCTGATGGTGCTGTGCTTTTCGCTGCCGGCGACGAGCTTCGGCCTCGATGTGTCACGCGAAGACGTGCGGCAGTTCATCGACAACATGGTGCGTCGCTACCACTTTCATCGCGACGATCTGAATTCGCTGTTCACCGAGGCGCAGTCGCAACCGCGCATCCTGGAAGCCATCCAGCGACCGGCTGAGCGCTCGCTGGCCTGGTGGGAATACCGCCAGCGGTTTCTCACCAACGAGCGCATCGAAGGTGGCGTGCAGATGTGGAGGCAGCACGCCGAGGCGCTGACCCGCATCGCTGCCCAGAGCGGCGTGCCCGCCGAGTACCTCATTGCCATCACCGGCGTGGAAACCCTTTACGGCCGACAGAAGGGCCGCTATCGCGTGCTCGATGCGCTATCCACGCTGAGCTTCGACTATCCGCCGCGTGCCGATTTCTTCCGCAGGGAACTGCAGCAGTTCCTGATGATGAGCCGCGAAGAGAGACTCGATCCGCGCGAGCCGCTGGGTTCCTACGCGGGAGCGATGGGCGTGCCGCAGTTCATGCCTTCGAGCTTCCGTCGTTTCGCCGTCGATGGCAGTGGCGACGGCCATCGCAATCTGTGGGAGCCTGGCGCCGATGTGTTCGCGAGCATTGCCAACTATCTGCGCGAGAGCGGCTGGCGTGCCGGCGAGCCCGTGCTGGTGGATGCACGCATCGAGAACTCACCCGACGATCCAGCCAGCGTGAAGCTGGCGCTGAATGAAACGGTGACTGCATTGCAAGAGCGTGGCTACCAGTTTGAAACCTCGCTGCCAGGCAACACCCTGGTGGTGCTGGTGCCTGCGCAGTTGCAGGATGCAATGAGCTGGCGCATCGGTTTCCAGAATTTCTACGCCATCACGCGCTACAACCGCAGCCCGCTGTACGCCATGGCCGTGCACGATCTGGCGCAGGAAATCGCGGCGCGCTACAAGATGCCGCCGGTGGCGCCCGCTGACCGTCCGCTGCAACCGGGTTCCGTCGGCTCATGAATCGCAGCCATCTTGCGCTGGCCCTTGCCGCGGCGCTGCTGGCCGGCTGCGGCAGCCAGCCCGTGCGGCGCGCCCCACCCGCAACTCCAATACCGGGAACGCCCGCATATCCCGAGAGCAGCACACCGCCCCCACCGCCCGCCGACATCGACGATGTCCAGGAGCCTGTGCCGCGCATCGAGCCGCGCAGCACGCGCGGTAATCCGCCGACGTACGAGGTATTCGGCAAGCGCTACACCCTGCTGGCGACTGCAGAAGGCTACAAAGAGCGCGGCGTGGCTTCCTGGTACGGGCCGGATTTCCACGCACGCCCCACGTCGAGCGGCGAAACCTACGACATGTACGCCATGACGGCGGCGCACAAGACGCTCCCCATTCCGGTCTACGCCAAGGTCACCAACCTGTCCAACGGCCGCAGCGTGATCGTGCGCATCAACGACCGTGGCCCCTTCGTCGCCAACCGCATCATCGATTTGTCCTACACCGCGGCGCACAAGCTGGACATGACGCGCGCCGGCACGGCCTTCGTGGAAGTCGAAGTCATCACTCCCGGAGCGCCGGCGCAACTCGCACAGGCTGTGACACCACCGGCCACCGACACCAGTCTCACCGCACCCGTGCTATATCTGCAGGTGGGCGCCTTCGGCGTGGCCGACAATGCCAATCGACTGGCCGAACGCTTGCGCAGCGCCGGCATCGAATCGGTCAGCGTGGCCGCTCCTGCTGGTGCACCGGCCCTGTATCGCGTGCGCGTCGGCCCTATTGCCGACGTAGCCGGCTACGATGCGATGGCTGCGCGAGTCGCGCGGCTGGGCGTCGATGGCCACCTGGTTACTGAATAGCTTCTTCAAGGTCACGAAACGATGAAAAAATCCCTGTTCCTGCTGTTGCTCGCCGCCTCCAATGCTTTCCCCGCAGCCGCGCCCATTCCCGCGCCGCCCACCGTACCCACCACGGGTTACATACTGATCGACCAGGACAGCGGCCGCGTGCTGGCCGCACAGCGCAGCGATGACCGCATGGAGCCCGCCAGCATCACCAAGCTGATGACGGGTTACATCGTGTATCGCGCTCTCAAGGAGAAACGCCTCAGGCACGAAGACCCGGTGACGATCAGCGAACACGCCTGGCGCTCCGAGGGCTCGCGCACCTTCGCCGACGTGGGCACGCAGATCCCGGTCGACACG
>DATNCK010000365.1:0-20895 GCA_035571575.1 Steroidobacteraceae bacterium
TGCGGCCAGTCGGTGCCCCACAGCACGCGGTCGGGGAATTCCTCGACGAGGCGCCGTGCGAAGGGCACCACGTCGCGATAGGCATTGCGTTCGCCGTTCAGTGCCGGCGGCCCGCTCTTCGACAGACGTTCGGGACAGCTCACCTTGCTCCACACGTTCTGGTGCTCGCGCATGAACTTCAGGAACAGCGAGAATTCCGGCCCGTCGATGGGTTTGTCCACATTCGGACGGCCCATGTGATCGACGACCACGGTGGTGGGCAGCGTGGTGAAAAAATCCCATAGCTCCGGCAGATCCACCGCTTCGAAGTAGATCACCACATGCCAGCCCAGCTTGGCGATGCGGCCGGCGATTTCCATCAGCTCGTCTTTCGGCGTGAAATCCACCAGCCGCTTGACGAAGTTGAAGCGCACGCCGCGCACGCCGGCGGCGTGCAGCGCCTGCAGCTCGGCATCGGTCACCGAGCGGCGCACCGTGGCCACGCCGCGTGCCTTGCCGTTCGAAGCCAGGCAGGCATCGACCATGGCGCGGTTGTCGGCGCCGTGGCAGGTGGCCTGCACGACGACATTGCGCGCGAATCCGAGGTGATCGCGCAGCGCGTACAGCTGTGCCTTCGACGCATCGCAGGGCGTGTACTTGCGCTCGGGAGCGAAGGGAAACTCCGCACCAGGCCCGAAGACATGGCAATGCGCGTCCACTGCGCCAGGCGGCAATGCGAAGCGTGGCTTCGAGGGCCCCTGGTACCAATCGAGCCAACCGGGGGTCTTGGTGAAGGACTCAGTCATGCTGCAGCTACCGCTTGAGGTTGTGTTCGGCGGCCACGGCTTCGTTCCTGGCAACGGCACGCTGAAAAGCGGGCCGGGCTTCCAGCCGGCTCACATAGCGGGTGAATGCCGCACGCGGCTCGACCATCTTGAAAGTGAGCAGGAAGCGCAGTGTGCCGCCGAGGATGGTATCGGCCATCGAGAACTTCTCGCCGAGCAGCCAGGGACCCGCACCGATCGCCACTTCCATCGCGTCGAGCATGGTGGCGTACTCGCCCCAGCCCACGGCGACCGCGTTGAAGTTGCCACCTGAGCTCTTGGCCGCAGCCGCGGGTTCAAGCACCGATGGGGAGAAGAAAGCCCAGCGCAGATAGCTGGCACGGGCGGGATCATCGAGCGCGGGCGCAAGGCGACCGGGCGCGTAGCGATCGCCGAGGTACAGCGCGATGGCCGCGCTTTCCGAAAGCACCGCCGTGCCATCGACCAGCACGGGCAGCTTGCCCATCGGGTTGAGCTTCATGAATTCCGGCGACCTCTGCCCACCGGCCATGAGATCGACCCAGCGCAATTCATACGGGGCACCGACCTCTTCCAGCATCCATACGCTGCTTGCGGCACGGGACCAGGGATGGTGGTACAGCACGATCGACATGGCAGGGTCCCCCACGTTTGAGGCTATTGCAGGCCCAGGTATCCCAGGATGCCCTTGGCGGCCTCACGACCTTCGAACACGGCCGTGACCACGAGGTCGGATCCGCGCACCATGTCTCCGCCCGCGAAAACCTTGGGATTGGTGGTCTGGAACGGCGTCACCCGATCCGCCGAAACGCGCACGCGACCATTGCCATGCACACCGATGCTGTGCGGCGAGAACCATTGCGCCGGACTGGCCTGGAAGCCGAAGGCGATCACCACCGCCTCGCAGGGAATCACCTGCTCGGTGCCAGGCACATTCTCGGTAACGCGCCGTCCGCGCGGACCCGGCGGGCCGAGCCGCGTTTCGACCACGCGCACACCTTCGACCTTGCCATTGCCGATGATCTCGATGGGCTGCTGGTTGAACAGGAAGGTCACGCCCTCCTCGACGCTGTTCTTGTAGTCGCGGCGCGAGCCGGGCATGTTCTCGGCGTCGCGGCGATAAGTGCAGGTCACCGATGCCGCGCCCTGCCGGATCGCCGTGCGATTGCAGTCCATGCCGGTGTCACCACCGCCCAGCACCACCACATCCTTGCCCTGCAGGTTCACGAAGGATTCGCCACCCGGCAGACCCAGTTCGTGATTGATGTTGGAGACCAGATACGGCAGCGCCTCGTACACGCCGGGCAGGTTCTCGCCCGGAAATTCGCCCTTCACGTACTTGTACGTGCCCATGCCGAGAAACACCGCATCGAATTCGGCGAGCAGTTGTTCGAAGGCAATGTCCTTGCCCACTTCCACGCCGAGGCGGAACTCGACGCCCATCTCCTCCATCACCTCGCGGCGCTTCTCCACCACTTCCTTTTCGAGCTTGAAGGGAGGGATGCCGAAGGTGAGCAGACCGCCGATGCGTGTGTACTTGTCGAACACCACCGGCGTCACGCCATTGCGCACGAGGATGTCGGCGCAGCCCAGGCCCGCAGGACCCGCACCCACTACCGCTACGCGCTTGCTGGTCTTCACTACGTTCGACATGTCAGGGCGCCAGCCCTGCTTGAATGCCTCGTCGGTGATGTATTTCTCGATGGCGCCGATGGTCACCGCACCGAGACCATCATTCAGCGTGCAGGCGCCTTCGCAGAGCCGATCCTGCGGGCAGATGCGGCCGCACATCTCGGGCAGCGAATTGGTCTGATGCGACAGCTCGGCCGCCTCGAACAGGTTGCCCTCGTTGATCAGCTTCAGCCAGTTCGGGATGTAGTTGTGTACAGGGCACTTCCACTCGCAGAACGGATTGCCGCAGGCGAGACATCGCCCCGCCTGCTGTTTCGAGCCCGTCGCATCGAACTGCGTGTAGATCTCGCGGAACTCGTTCTTCCGCACCTCGATGGGCAGCTTCTCCGGATCGTGCCGGGGGATATCGAGGAATTGCAGGTTCTTGTCGGCGACACTCATTAAGCTGCTCTGCTGAGATTTTCAATCAACGATTCAATGGACGCGGCCTTGGGCTTCACCACCCAGAAGTGACCGATGTAGGAACGGAAGTCGCGCAGGATCTCCGCGCCCCACTCGCTGCCGGTCTCGGCCACATGGCGCTCGATCAGGTGCTGCAGATGCAGCAGCTGCGTCTGCATGGCCTCGGGCGAGATGCGATGGATGTCGATCAGCTCGTGGTTGTAGCGGTCGACGAAGTCGCGATCCATGTCGAGCACGTAGGCGAAGCCGCCGGTGAAGCCGGCGCCGAAGTTCACCCCCGTGCGGCCCAGCACGCAGACTACGCCTCCGGTCATGTACTCACAGCAGTGATCGCCCGCGCCTTCCACCACGGCGACAGCGCCGGAGTTGCGCACGGCAAAGCGTTCGCCGACCTGGCCCGCGGCGAACAACTCGCCGCCGGTGGCGCCGTAGAGGCAGGTGTTGCCCATGATCACAGTGTCCTTCGCGACGAAGCCCGAGCCGCGCGGTGGCTTCAGCACCAGCTTGCCCGCCGCCATGCCCTTGCCGACGTAGTCGTTGGCATCGCCTTCGAGAATCATGTTCAGGCCGCCGGCGTTCCAGACGCCAAAGCTTTGTCCCACCGAACCCGTGAGTTTCACGGTGACGGGGCTCTTCGCCATGCCGTAGTTGCCCCAAGCGCGGGCTATTTCGCCCGAGAGTCGCGCGCCGATGGAGCGGTTGTAGTTCTTCACCGCATACGACCACTCGCCGCCCGAGCCATCGGTGATGGCCGCCTGCATCTCCGACACCATCTGTTCGGCCAGCAACCCCTTGTCGAATGGCGGGTTGCGCGGTTCAGTGCAGAACTGCGCCGGCGACACCAGTCCTTCCGTCGACAACAGCGGCGACAGATCGAGCCGGCGCTGCCTTTCGGTCTGTCCTTCGGCCGTCTTCAGGTACTGCGTCTGACCGATCAGCTCGGCCACACTGCGGATGCCGATGCTGGCCATGATCTCGCGCACTTCGCGCGCCACGAAGCGGAAATAGTTGATCACCATCTCCGGCTGGCCCAGGAAGTACTTCTCGCGCAGCACCTCATGCTGCGTGGCCACGCCGGTGGCGCAGTTGTTCAGATGACAGATGCGCAGGTACTTGCAGCCCAGCGCCACCATGGGCGCGGTGCCGAAGCCGAAGCTCTCGGCGCCGAGAATCGCCGCCTTCACCACGTCGAGCCCCGTCTTCAGACCACCGTCCGCCTGCACGCGCACCTTGTGGCGCATGTCATTGCGGCGCAGCGTCTGATGCGTTTCCGCCAGACCCAGCTCGAACGGCGAACCCGCATACTTGATCGAGGTGATCGGGCTCGCGCCCGTGCCGCCGTCGTAGCCCGAGATCGTGATGAGATCCGCGTAGGCCTTGGCCACACCCGCAGCCACCGTGCCCACGCCCGGCTCGGCCACCAGCTTCACCGATACGAGTGCCGCAGGATTCACCTGCTTCAGATCGAAGATCAGCTGCGCCAGATCCTCGATGGAATAAATGTCGTGATGCGGCGGCGGCGAGATCAGGCCCACACCCGGGCGCGCAAAACGCAGCCGCGCAATGGTCTGGTTCACCTTGTCGCCAGGCAGCTGACCACCTTCGCCGGGCTTCGCGCCCTGCGCCACCTTGATCTGCAGCACTTCCGCATTCACCAGGTAATGCGGCGTCACACCGAAGCGGCCCGAGGCCACCTGCTTGATCTTGGAATTCTTCTCGGTGCCATAGCGCACCGGATCCTCGCCGCCCTCGCCCGAGTTCGAGCGCGCGCCGAGCCGGTTCATCGCCGTGGCCAGCGCTTCGTGAGCTTCGGGTGACAGCGCGCCCAGCGACATGCCGGCCGAGTCGAAGCGCGACAGAATCGCCTCTTCCGATTCCACCTCATCCACCGGAATCGCCGCGCCCTTGGGCACCAGCGCCAGAAGATCGCGCAGCGCCGAAGCCGGACGCTCGTTCACCAGCTGCGCAAAGCTCTTGTAGATGGAGTAATCGCCGGTGTTCACCGCCGCCTGCAGTGTCGCGATCACATCCGGGTTGTACATGTGGTACTCGCCGCCGTGCACGAACTTCAGCAGTCCGCCGTGCTCCACCGCCTTCATGTCATTCCAGGCGCGCCCGGCCAGACCCAGCTGATCGGAATGCAGATCGTCGAAATTGGCGCCCTTGATGCGGCTCTGCGTGCCACGGAAGCACATGTCCACCACATCCGGACCCAGGCCCACGATCTCGAACAGCTGACCGGCCCGATAGCTGGCAATGGTCGAGATTCCCATCTTCGAGATGATCTTCAGCAGACCCTTGCGGATCGCCTTGCGATAGCGGCGTCCCAGCTCGATCCGGTGATCCTGCTCTGCCTTGTCGCCGGTCACGCCACCCTTCTTCATCATCTCGTACAGCGTCTGGTAGGCCATGTACGGATAGACGGCGGTGGCGCCATAACCGATGAGGCAGGCGAAATGGTGCGGATCGCGTGCCGTACCCGTCTCCACCAGGATGTTGCACTTGCAGCGCAGACCCACCGTCACCAAGTGGTGATGGATGGCCCCGGTGGCCAGCAGCGCATGCATCGGAATCTTCTCGCGCACCAGATAGCGGTCCGAGATCAGGATGATGATGTTGCCATCGCGCACGGCCGCTTCAGCCTCGCGGCAGATGCGATGCAACGCGTTCTGCAATCCCTCGGCCGGGTCGTACTGCAGATCGATGAAGGCATTGGGCACGCCATGCTCGGACTGCGCCACGATCTGGCGCAGCTTGCGCTGCGACAGCACCGGGGAGTTCAGCACGATCTGCTGCGCATGCGAGGCCTGCGGCTGGAATACATTGCATTCCGGCCCGATCTCGGTCTGCAGACTCATGACGATGGTCTCGCGCAGCGGGTCAATCGGCGGGTTCGTCACCTGCGCAAACTGCTGGCGGAAATAGTCGTAGAGATTGCGGGTGTGATGCGACAGCACCGGCATGGGCGTGTCATCACCCATCGAGCCCACCGCCTCGCTCTCATCGCGCGCCAGCACGCGGATGATCTCCTCGCGCTCCTCGGCGGTGATGTTGAACATCTTGCGATAGACCGCGAGCGTGCGCTTGTCCATGGGCTCGGCCGCAAGGGAAGGATCGACCAGATCCGACTCCAGGTACTTCACGCCCTTCTTCAGCCACACCTTGTAGGGATGGCGGACCTTCAGCAACTCGTTGATGTCCTCGTTCTCGAGCAGCGTCGCAGTCTGCAGGTCGAGCGCGATCATCTGGCCCGGACCCATGCGGCCCTTGCGCACCACGTCTTCGGGCTTGTAATCCCACACGCCGATTTCCGACGCGATGGTCAGATGCCGATCCTTGGTGATCACATAGCGTGCGGGGCGCAGGCCATTGCGGTCGAGCGTGCAGCAGGCGTAGCGGCCGTCGGTGAGCACCACGCCCGCCGGGCCGTCCCACGGCTCCAGATGCGGCGCGTAGAACTCGTAGAACGCTCGCAGGTCGGGATCCATGGCATCGATGCCCTGCCAGGCCGGCGGCATCAGCAATCGCATGGCCTGCAGCGGATCGAGTCCGCCCATGAGGTAGACCTCGAGCATGTTGTCCAGGCTCTGCGAGTCCGAACCATGCATCGACACCAAAGGCAGGACGTCTTTCAGATCCGGTAGCAGCGGCGAGTTCATCACCGGACCACGCGCCAGTGCCCAGCCGCGATTCGCCTCGATGGTGTTGATCTCGCCGTTGTGCGCGAGGAAGCGGAAGGGATGCGCCAGCTTCCACTGCGGCAGCGTGTTGGTGGAGAAGCGCTGGTGGAACACCACCACCGAAGCTTCCACGCGCTCATCGCCCAGGTCGGGGAAGAACTCGACCAGATGCGCGGGCATGATCATGCCCTTGTAGACCAGCGTGGTCGCCGACAAGCTGGGCAGATAGAACGCGGCGTCCAGCTCTTCGCGCGCCTTCTCGGCACGACGCCGCGCCATGAACAGCCTGCGGTTGAACGAGGCCTCGTCCATGTCGGCCGGCGCATTCACGAACACCTGCAGGATCTGCGGCAGCGTCTTCAATGCCTCGGCGCCGCAGGCATTCGGATCAGTGGGCAGATTGCGCCAGCCGGCGAAGATCAGGTCCTCGGCCTTCAGCTGTGCTTCGAGCTCCGCGCGACTCGCCGCCGCTATCTTTTCATCGCGGCTCAGGAACACCAGGCCCACGCCATACATCGGCGCAAGCTTGATGCCCGCCGTCTTCGCCACAGCACGCAGGAACTTGTCCGGCTTCTTCAGCAGCAGACCGCAGCCGTCACCCGTCTTGCCATCGGCCGCGATGGCGCCACGATGCGAGAGACGATTCAGCGAAGCGATCGCCGTTTTCACCAGCCAATGGCTGGGCTGATCGTCGAGGTTCGCGATCAGGCCAAATCCACAGCTGTCCTTCTCGTACGAGGACCGGTACAGACCATGTTCGGCGGGGGCGGTCATCTTCTTATATAGCTCCTGGTCGAAGCTGGTGCGCCCACCTTTTTCGGAGGCGAAGCTGCCTCCGCCATAGGCAACGCCCATAACGACCTGACATCCAAAAACGATTGCGTCTCGCGCCTCGCCTGCCTAGCGTGGCCAAAGGAGACAATCCCTAATGAATCATACCGTTGCCTGCGCAGAGATCAATTCGTGCGGGCTACCGTAGGGCCTCCAATCGGCGGGAAAACTGGCCCTTTCAAATTATGAGGTTATGCGGGAAAGCGGACGGGCGCGCCGGACGCAGCGCCAAGCCACAACCAGGGAAGCCATCGCCAGCATCCAGCTGACTGATCCCGGGCTTTGCTGCCCCTCCGCCGACCGCAGGGCCGCGGAGAAGGTTTCACCCCCCAGCCAGGCCGTGATGCTGACGCAGGCAGCAAGACCGAGCGCACGCAGCACCAGTGCAGCCCAGGGGGTGTGGTCCTTCTCCAGCATAGCGAGTGCCGCTACCCGATGGGCAAATCCAGCCGGTGGCTGCCACTCCGGCAGTCGCGCCAGCACGGCATCGGCGAGAGGTTCTTCCTGCTGATCACGCTGGTTCATCTGTGTCCTCCTCCAGCTTTGGCCGCACCGCCCACAGTGGCCAGACGCTCGCGCAGCAGGGCCTTGCCCCGGAACACCAGCGTCTTCACCGTGCCCACTGGAATGGCGAGCATCGTGGCGATGTCATCGTAGCCGAGCTCCTGCAAGGCGGCGTAAAGCAGCGGCAGTCGGTAACGCTCCGGCAAAGTATTGACCGCGGCATGAACCCGATCGGCCTCTTCGTCCGCGACGATCTGGTCGAGCAGGCCGAGGCCATCATCACTCTGCTGCTCGCCGGCCTCGTCAGCCACGAAACGGACCGTCCGCCCCTGGCGACGCAGTTCGTCCAGCGCCACGCGGTGGGCGATGCTGCAGATCCAGGTGGACAGTCGCGAGCGCCCATCGAAGCTCTGCAACGACCGGAAGGCGCGCAGGAAAGTTTCCTGGCACAGGTCCTCGACCAGTTCGCGATTGCGCACCGCACGCCAGATGACCGTGCCGGCCATGCGGGCATGGCGCGACACCAGTCGCGCGCAGGCGCTCTGGTCGCCGGCAAGGCAACGCCGCACCAGCTCTGCATCGGCCTGTTCCGCGTGGGCTTGGGCTTCCAAGGTCGGCACATCTCCCTCACTGGCCATGAGACGTCGGGCTGGAGCCGGCGGTTTCAGTCTTGCGCGTGAAACCGTACCGCTACCGCCAGCGTCTCATGCGCATCAACACACGAGGTTACCGCCATGAACTCTGCTGCTTTTCCCTGGATTTTCGCGATTCCGGTCGTCGCGGTCGCCGGCGGCATGGCCATCGGCGCCATTTCCATAATCACCGAGCATCGTCGCAAGCAGGCATTGCTGGACGAGCGGCGGCTGATGATCGAGAAGGGCCTGACGCCGCCACCGCTGAACGACCAGGTGCTGAATGCCGACAGCCCGGCGGGCACGAGCCACTCGATCGAATCCAGCCTCAAATCCGGCATCGTCACGCTGTTCGTCGGCCTCGGCCTCATCGCCTTCTTTCTGGTCATGCGCTTCGTGATTGCCGAGGATTTCACGGTGATTCCGCGTCCCGTGGTGTCGCTGACCGGTCCCGCTGGCGCGCTCGTGTCGCTGATCGGCATCGGCAATCTCGTCTACTTCTGGGTAGCGAGCCGTCGTGCGGCAAGCAGCAGATGACAGGCGCTTGCGTGACGTCTTCGTCAGAGTGGGAAAAAACTTTCCCACCTGCCATTGCGTTGCAGGTCAGTTGGTTTTATTGTTCGCGCGCGTTGCGGGGTGTGGTACCGCCCGTGACGCCCAGAAATGGTTGTCAGGACCCTTGGAGGTGCTTGAACTACTACGATGAAGACTCACAAATCGTCGACCTACTCGAACTCCCGTCCCCGCTTGCTGGGTGTCACTCAGTATCTCGAGAAGAATTTTCCCGACTTTTTCGCCGAAGCGCGATTCCAGGTCGGTGACGACGACTATTTTCTGTTCAGTCGCTTTGGCCAGTACCTGGCCCGTTCCATTGAAAAAAGAACCTCTCCGCGCGACAAGATCAATCGCGGCTTCACCGTGCTCAACAAGATGGCGCGGCTGTCGGCCAAGCATCCGGCGGTACGCGGCATGATGGTCACGGGACCGCTGGAACACATCATGGATGCCCCCCGTGCCCGCGAACTGGCCAGGAAGCGCCTGTCGCCGGTAGCACAGGGCATGCTCGAGAGCCTCTGCGAGTGAGCCAACGCCGGTGAGCGCGCACCAAGACGCGCCGCCGGCAAGTTCACTGCGAGCGCCACCTTGCCGGTGAGTATGAGCCCGCCGGGTAGGTCTTTGCCCCGGGCCCAGGAAGTCCTCGACTTCTGGTTCGGCCCCGGTGATCCCCTTGTCCCTCCGCACTTTGCCGAGCGCCTGCATCTGTGGTTCGGCGGCGACGACCCGCCCGAGATCATTGCCGAGCGTGACGCCACCATCGCGCAGCGCTTCCGTCCGCTGATGGATGACGCCGCCGCCGGCGCGCTGGACCACTGGGCCAGCAGCCCGCACCGGCTGCTGGCGCTGGTGCTGCTGCTCGACCAGTTTCCCCGGCATGTATACCGCGGCCGCGCACGCGCTTATGGCCAGGATTCCCGCGCCCTGGCCTTCGCGCTGCATGCACTGACCACAGGTGCCGATGCCGCGCTGTCACCGGCGCAGCGGCTGTTTCTCTACCTGCCACTGCAGCACGCCGAGTCCGCCGCCATGCAGGAAGAATCCATCGCGGCCTTCCGCCGCCTGCGCGACGACGCGCCGGCCCAGCATCGCGTGCTGTTCGACTCGGCGCTGGAGTTCGCGCAGCAGCACCAGCAGGTGGTCCAGCGCTTCGGGCGCTTTCCCCATCGCAACGCGGCACTGTCCCGCCGCAGCACACCGGAAGAAGTCGAGTTTCTGCAGAATCCCGACGCGCAATCCTATGGACAAAAAAAAGCGCCGCGGACGGAAACCGGCCAGCGGCGCTGAGGTAGGCGAAGACCAACGGGGGGTTATGGATCCTCGCTTGAGGGCGACTTGTCCTCGCCCTCGGTATCTATAAAGCAACCCGCGTGCCAACCACGCGAAGCGGTGTTGAGCCCCTCCAGCCAGCGCCAAGACTGCCGCGAAGGGCGGCAAAGCATTTGTGACAGTCCGGCACGCACCCGCGCAGTGCAGCAGCGCTCCACCATCGGGCGCGACCCTCACCGGCGACCTGAAGATTCTGTAAAGAAAGCGGGGCCTGTTTCACGGTCCCGCACAACGCGCCGATGCCAAGATGGTTCGATGAGCGACGCCCCCCACCGCAGACTTTCCGACCGCTCCAACGGCCCACCCACCGTGATCGGCGCGGGTGTCAACTTCCGCGGCGACATCATCGCGCCCGGCGCCGTGATGCTCAGCGGCCAGGTAGTGGGCGATGGCGATGTCGGCGGCATGCTGTCGATCGCACGCGAAGCCCATTGGGAAGGACAGGTACGCGCCCGCTCGGGCGTGATCGCCGGCAAGCTCACCGGCAGCATCATGGTCGAGGATCGGCTCGAAGTCGGCGCAGCGGCCGTGATCAAGGGCCACGTCAAAGCCAAAAGCCTCGCCATCGCACGTGGCGCCGTCATCGAGGGTGAAATTCAGGTGACCAGCGGTGAGCCCATCGTGCAGTTCGAAGAGAAGCGGGCGGCTAGAGCCTGAAGATATTGAGCTTCGGCGCTTAGGCACGGTCGTGGCGAACGGGAGTTCGCGCGCCGCGGACAGCCAGCGCTGGAGATCTCACAGCAGGCTGAACAGCGCAGTTGCGCTGGAACTTGCGCGCGAACTCCCGTTCGCCACGACCGCGCCCCAAACGTGGATGCCCGGGTTCATCGGGCGATGGCTGCGCGCATCTCGGCTCCGTTGGGATCAGAGCTGAGCCCAGACGCTGCGCTCTGACTTTCGGTGACGAGCCGCAGACGCTGGGTGGGCGTTCTGTGAGCGGATTGCCGCGCAAGTTCCAGCGCAATGCAGGTGTTCAGCAGCCAGTGAGATCCCCAGCGCTGGCTGTCCGCGGCGCGGCAATCCGCTCACAGAACGCCATGGCACCGATTCCGACCTCTTCCCCGAGATCTCAGATCCCCATCGTCTCCACAACAAAGTCATTGACCCACGAAGGCCGGAATGGACTCACCAAAAACCCCATGTGCCCGCCATGTTCGGTAGTTACCACGCGCAGATGTGGTGTACGGGCGAGCCGCGCCAGATCCACAGCCGGAATGATCGGATCATCCAGCGCTGCGAGCAGCGTCGCCGGCGCCTTCAGCGTGGCGAGCCGATCGCCCGTAATCGCATATCCATCCAGATACGCACCGATCCCCGCAAACTCTGTGTGCTGCGCCACCAGCACGTCGGTCATGCGGCGCAGATCCCCGTAGCCGAAGATCTCCTCGCGCACCAGCTCCGGCCGCCACAGCTGCTGCTTGCGGCGCAATGAGGCGCCCCACTTCTTCACGAAGTAGCGCTGGTACAGCGGCAGGCCGCGCTCCATGGCGCGCATCGCGCTGTCCGGATGCAGCACGGGCGAGATGGCGATGGTGCCGGCCAGCGAGCCGAGGCGAGCATCCTCGCTGGCTGCCACGCGCAGCGCGAAGTTGCCGCCCAGCGAGAAGCCGATCAGCCACGGCGGCACAGCCGACAACTTCTGCAACGCGGCCACCGCACCGCAGACCTCGTCCAGTCGGCAGGAATGAAAGATTCCCTCGTTCAGATGATGCGTCTGCCCGTGATCGCGCAGGTTCAGCCGGATCACGGTCACGCCGAGTTCGAACAGCCTGTTGGCCAGCGCGAGGATGTAGTAGGAATCGGCGCTGCCTTCCCAGCCATGCAGCAGGATGGCTACGGAGTCCTGAGGACGCGCACGCGGCGAGGCCAGCTCAGATCGTCTCGGCACCGCGCGGTAGGCCTGCAGGCGCACACCATCGCCGCAATCCAGCGTGAGCTCTTCGGAGGCCGCTAGCAGCGCCGCCGCACGGCGGCGCAATCTTCCACGCGGCAGGATGCTGGGCAGAATCGACTGCAGGTGGCGGTTGGCCCAGGGCCACCGCGGCTCAAACGGCGTCACGGGGCTGGGTGCCAGCGGATCTCGACGCGGTTGTTGGCTTCAGCGGCGGCGTTGTATTCACCCGCAGTGGGCACGCGCGGCGGCGTGCCGCCAATTTCGGGATAGGCCATGACCGTGTTTTCAGCCCGCCCTTCCTGCACATCGATGAGGATGGCATCGCCGGCCTGCTTGCGCAGCTCGGCCAGCACATTGGCAAAGGCGACGGATTCGGCCGGCCCGATGTGCAGCTGCGGATCGGTGGCATCGGCCACCAGCTCGCACTTGATGTAGGGAAGGGAGGACTCGGCCAGTGAGTAGCCATCCGAGCCGCCACCGCCAGACAGACAGAAGCGGCCGGCGTAGCGGCGTACTTCCACCGTGCCGCGTGCATTCTGCGCGATCTGCCGACTGACGACCTCGCGCAGCTTGTCGATGCGCGTGCCCGCCAGCGGCGCTTCACCGAAAGGCACCTTCACCACCACGGCGGGCGCCGCCGCGCCACCTGCACTCTGCCCGGGTGTGGCGTCAGCCACGAGGGGCGCGGCCGCTGGAGCGGATGTCAGGCGCGCAGACATCTCGGTGACGGTGGCGTGCGCATCGGCCAATTCATTCCGCAGCGACTGCTCGCTGGCGCGGGCCTGCCACCACAGCGTGCCCATCACCACCGCGGCGAGACCAGCCACCAGCGCGAGAATCCACGGCGCCGGGCTGGCGCGCTCGGGCTCCTGCAGCGGCCGCGGCTCTGCGACGATGGGCAGCGCATCGCGCACCGCTGCGCGCAGTTCGTTGCTGAAGCGCTGGCCCAGATGCTCGATCTGGTCCGCCATATGCCGCCGCAGCGTGGCGATTTCGTCGCGCAGCTCCTCGGTAACCCGAGGCACCGACAGCAGATTTGTCGGGGATTCCATCTCCACCGTGGCGGCAACGGCCTCGGCCGCGTCGAGCAGCTCGGGCTGCGCGGCCACGGTCTCGGCCTCGGGCTGATCCATCAGGTGCAGCTGTTGCAGCACCGTGCGCACATCCACGGGCGCCACGCTCTTGGGCAACACACCCACGGCCCCCAGTGCCCGCGCCTGGCCCAGGTACAGCTCACCTTCCTGCGAGGTGTACATGAGAATGGGGATCATCGCAGTGCGCGGATTGCTCTTGATGGCCTGCACGGCCTGGAAGCCATCCATGCCCGGCATCAGGTGATCCATGAAGATCACATCGGGACGGTGATGCGCCAGGTACTCGATGGCCTGCTCGGCAGTCTCGGCGGCATCCACTTCGACCGACTGCTCTTCGAGCAGCTTGGCCAGGAATGCCCGCGCGGACTTCGAGTCGTCCACCACAAGCGCGCGCTTAGCCGTCATGCCATCTCCGTGTACGGCCATCGGCCGCATCAGGGAGGGAGTCTAGGGAAACTTCCGGCAACCCGCTACGCAACCTGCCGGGAGACTCCTTCGTTGAGCGCAATGCGGGCCTGGGAGGCCGGCAGCAGATCGCGATACAGGTCGGCCATGCGGCCCGCGAGGTTCAGTGACGACCATTGTGCAGCCCAGCGGCGTGACTTCTCGCCCATGCCCTGGGCGTAAGAGCGATCTTTCAGTACCGCGCATACCGCAGCGGCGAAATCGCTTTCTTCTTCCCCTACCACGCAGGCGCCACTGCCAGCCGTCAGCACCGAACGCGTGCCGAGGCAGGCGGTGGATACCACCGGGCGTGACTGCGCCATGGCCTCCAGCAGCACCAGCCCCTGCGTCTCGGTGCGCGAGGCGAACACGAAGGCATCCGCTGCGGCGTAGCAGTCGTTGAGCGTACGCTCGCGATCGAGGTTGCCGATGAAGCGCGTGCGCGGGCCGATGCCCAGCTGCTCGGCCTGCGCCTGCAACGCCCGGCGAGCCGGGCCTTCGCCGGCGATCACCAGCACGGCGCGCGCATCCATCTTCGCCACGTGCACGAACATGCGCAGCAGGAAGCCGAGGTTCTTTTCATGCGCCACGCGGCCCACGTTCAGCACGATGCGCTGCTCTTGCGCGAAGCCGAACAGTTCGCGGAAGCGAGAGGCCGAACCTGGCGCGAAGCGATCTTCGGTCATGCCGGTCGGGATCACATGAATGGGCTTTTTCACGCCGTATTCCAGCAGCCGCGCCCGCACCGGCTCGGAGGGCGATATCACCGCATCCACGGCGTTCAACTGGCTGGTCATCACACTGCGCGCCAGCCAGGCGCCGGCGAAGCCCGGCAGCAGCGGCATGTAGTGATGCAGGTAGTCCTCAAAATAGGTGTGGCAGGTAGCCACCACCGGCACGCTGCGAACGCGCGCCAGTTTCAGGCCGGCGTAGTGCGCGAGAAACGGCGTCTGGATGTGCACCAGCTCGCAGCGTTCGCGCGGCACGGCAGCCAGACACTGGCGCAGCGCCGACCAGCTCATGACGTGGTCTTCAGGATCGAAGGGCACGGGACGCGCGCGTACGCGCAGCACATCCGCTTCTTCGGTGGTGTCGGCCGCGTAGGCAGGCGCCACCAGTGTGCAGTCCACGCCGTGGTGTTTCAGGTCATCGCGGAAACTGCGGATCGACGTCGAGACCCCGTTCACGCGGGGAAAGTAGACGTCCGAGACAACCAGCGGGCGCAAGACTCAGGACATCCAGCTCAGCGTCGTGAGTGCAATGCCGGCACCCAGCAGGCCGCCGGCCAGCACGTCGGTGGGATAGTGCAGCCCGAGCACCACACGCGAGGCCGCGATCACCAGCGCCACCGGCACCAGGATCAGCGCCATGACCGGCAGGGCACTGCACAGGATCAGCGTGAAGCTCACGGCGTGCAGTGTGTGGCCCGAAGGGAAACTGAAACGATCCAGCGGCCGGCCTGCGCAGATGATGGCACTGTGGGTCATGTAGGGGCGCTCACGGACCAGCACATTCTTCAGCGAGCGATACAGCACCAGCCCCACCACGCCCGCCACGGCGCACTGTGCGGCCACCTGGCGTCCCGCTGCGCCGCCCGCCACCGCCAGTACGGCGATCAGCGAGTACCAGAGCACGCCATCGCCGAGGCGGCTGGCAATCTGGAAAATGCGCGTCAGACCGGCACGACGTACGGTGCGGTTGAAGGCGCGGCAGGCAGCCAATTCAGCCTGGTCCAACCAGGCGACGGCCGTCAGCACTTTTGCCGGGGCAATCTGTCTAGCCATGGCGACATGCTGCAGGCCACCCACTGCACAGGTATGACAAACAGATGGCGGAATTGTTTCAGCCGTCAGGCCATGCAGAATAGGCGGTACAGAATAGGTAATTATGTCGCGCTCCGGACCCAACGATTCCTGCCCCCAGTCCTGGCTGGGCGAGCACCACGACCGCCACGCCCGCCGCACGCTGTGGGTTGTAGGACTGACGCTGGTCATGATGCTTGCCGAAATCATCGGCGGCACCATTTACGGCTCGATGGCCGTGGTGGCCGATGGCTGGCACATGGCAACTCACGCCGCGGCGCTGGGCATTGCAGCATTGGCCTATCGCTATGCGCGCCAGCATGCCGGGAATCCGCGCTTTTCATTCGGCACCGGCAAGGTGGGCGACCTGGCGGGTTTTGCCAGCGCGGTGTCGCTGGCCATCGTCTCGCTGCTGATCGCCGCCGAATCGCTGCGCAGACTGGTGCATCCGCATGGCATCGATTTCATGCAGGCGGGTGGCATTGCGGTGGTGGGGCTTCTCGTCAACCTCGTCAGCGCCTGGCTGCTGCGCGAGGACCATGATCATGGCCACGATCACGGCGACGCGCATGATGATCATGGCCACGATCACGGCGAGGAGCATGCGCACGATGACCAGCCCGCGCATCATCACGATGCCAATCTGCGCGCCGCCTACCTGCATGTGGTCGCCGATGCGCTGACCTCAGTGTTGGCCATCGTCGGCCTGCTCGCAGGCCGCTATCTCGGCTGGATCTGGATGGATGCGGCCATTGGTGTGCTCGGCGCCATCGTCATCGGACACTGGTCCATCGGCCTTGCGCGCAGCGCAGGCCGCACCCTGCTCGACTCTCACGACGACAGTGCGCTGGAGCAGGCGGTGCGCGCAAAGCTGCGCACCGCCGGCGCCGACGTACAGATACTGGACCTGCACCTCTGGCGGCTAGGGCCAGGTCATCATGGTCTGCTGGTGGCGTTGCAGGGCACGAATCTGCGCCGGCCCGATGAATACCGTGCGCTGCTGGCCGATGTGCCGGGCCTGACGCATGTCACCATCGAGACCAATCCGGCGTGAATGGCGCATGAGCACGGCCACATGAAATGCGCCGTTGTCGCGGCATTGCTGGCAGTCACCCTGCCGGCGGCCGCCGTGGAGCGCATCCGCGTGCGCGCCGCACAGCTGGCGACAGACGACATCAAGGTACAGCAGCTCGATGCACAGCTCAGCATCGACTCCGCCTCGCGCGGCACGCTCACCGTGAACACCGGCGCAGTGCAGTTGCCCGCATCACTGGCAGCACAGGTGGAAAAACAGGCCGGTGCGATACGAGGCATCGCCTTGCAATGCCGCGACGTACGCATCCGCGTGCCGGACTTCGCCTGCCCCGCACTGCGGGCCACATTGCGTACGGCACGCTGGCCCGATCTGTCGCTCAACGCGCGCGTGGCCTTGAATACCGAGAATCTGGCGTTATCGGCTCGTGGCGATGGGCCGCTCATCGCTGGTGTGACGCCGCAATTCGATGTCAGCGGCACTGCCGCAAACTGGCGCGCCAGTCTGAATCTGCCAGCCATGCAGATCACGGCATGGCTGCCTCTGCTGCGCCCGTGGCTGGCACTGCCGGCAGACATCACCGTGAGCGGAAGCACGACCCTGGCTGTCAGCGCCACCGGCCATGGTTCCGACATCAGCACGGAAGCCCAGCTCACGCTTCGCGACGGCGCCTTCCAGAACGCGGCGTACACCTGGATTGGCGAAAAGCTCGCGCTCACTGCGCGAATCAAGGCACAGCTGCGCGAGCCGCTGGCCTTCGATGTGCAGCTGGCTGGCGAGCACGGCCAGTCGCTCACGGGACCCGTGCTGCTCGACCTCGACAAGAATCCTCTGCAGTTCGCGCTGCGTGGCACCGCCACTACACAGGCACTGCGCATCGAAGCCCTGGACAGCCGTCAGAAAGACCTGGCGCAGATCACTGGCACCGCGGATATCGCCCTGTCTCCCTTTGCGATCACCACCGCGCAGATCGAGGCGAAGGAGATCCGCTTTCCTGCAGCCTATGCCAGCTATATGCAGCTCGCGCTGGCCACTACGCCCTTCAACCAGCTGGTGACGCGAGGCAGTGCCACCGGGCAGCTGCGCATCGCTTCCAACCTGCCTGTGGCGCTGGCGTTCAGCGTGAATGATCTGGCGTTCAGCGATGCCGCGCAGAAGCTCGATGTATCGGGCGTGAATGCCGAACTGCACTGGGCCATCGGCAATGCGGATGCTGAGCGCGCCTCGTGGCTGAACTGGGAGAGCGCGCGGGGCTGGGGCATCGCCGGTGCAAAGTCGCGGCTGGACTTCACCACGCATGACCGCGACTTCCGGCTGCTGCAACCGGCGCGGTTGCCTTTGTTTGATGGCGCCCTGCGCATCAACACGCTGTCCGTGCAGAAGCTGGGCCAGCCGGACATGAGCGGCGACTTCGATGCCGTCATCGAGCCCATCAGCATGGCAGCGGTGGCCAAGGCGCTGGACTGGCCGGAGTTCGCGGGCACGCTGTCGGGGCGCATTCCGGGTGTCACCTACCGTAACCAGGAGCTATCACTGCAGGGCGATGTGGAAGCGCAGATGTTTGATGGTCGCGTCACCGCGAGTAACCTGCGCGTGCGTGATCCCCTGGGAGACTGGCCGAAACTGCATGCCGACATCGCAGCGCGCAATTTGGACCTGGATCTGATCACGCACACCTTCGAGTTCGGCAGCATCACAGGGCGGCTCGATGCGGATGTTGCAGGACTGGAGACCTTCGGCGTGTCACCGGTGGCGTTCGATCTATCGCTGCGCACACCACCCAAAGATCGAAGCCGGCACCGCATCAGCCAGCGCGCCGTGGAAAACCTTTCGATGATCGGCGGCGGCACAGGCGGCGCTCTGCAAACCGGCTTGCTCAGATTCTTCGAACAATTCGGCTACTCGCGACTGGGGCTGGGCTGCCGGCTGCGCAATGACGTGTGCCAGTTGTCCGGCATTGAACCGGCCGCAGACGGGTTCTACATCATGAAGGGCAGCGGCATCCCCAAGCTCGACATCGTCGGCCACAACCAGCGCGTGGACTGGCTGACATTCACAGCTCAGGTTCGTGACGCACTCGCAAATCCTCAAGGCATCAAGGTAGGCGGACCATAGACGTGAACTGCGGTCTGCCCCATCATCCTTGTTATGTCGCCTCTTTGCCGTGGCAGCGGATTCAGTCCGGGTTCAGCGGCCGCGGCTTTCAATGATCCCTGTGATCAGGAGAACCATCATGTCTCACAGCGCCCTGCGCAACCTCACGCGCTTTTCCAAGCTGGCCATAGCCAGCCTCGTCATTGGCGCCTGCGTCACCATCAACGTGTACTTTCCTGCGGCGGCCGCGGAAAAAGCCGCTGATCAGATCATCGATGCCGTCACGGGCGCGACTGGTGGACAACGCGCAACGCCGGCCCCGGCAACGCCGTCCACGGGTCGCAATCACAGTGCCTACCGCGAGCCCAATTTCCTGGTCGCGGCGGTTGGCAATGCGCTTTATGCACTCATCCCGGCTGCGCAGGCGCAGGGCGCAGCAAATCTCGACATCTCCTCGCCGGAAATCCGTGCCGTGCAGGGCAGCATGACCACGCGCTTCACGCAGCTGCGCAAGTTCTTCGATTCCGGTGCGCTCGGGCTGACGCAGGATGGGCTCATCCAGATCCGCGATGCAGCCTCACTGGCACTGCCGGATCGTGGCCTGTTGAACCGGCTTGTCGCCGAGGACAACAAGGATCGCGAAACGCTGTATACGGAAATCGCCAAGGCCAACGGTCATCCCGAGTGGGCTGGGGACATCCGCAAGACCTTTGCGCGGCGCTGGGTGGAACGCGGCGCGCAGACGGGCTGGTATTACCAGAACCCCGCGGGCGCGTGGACGCAGAAGTAGCCGCGCGCAAACAAGCGCTGCAGCCTCGGTCTGCGTGCTCCAGAAGTAACTATCGGTACTGATTGATCTCATCGCGCAGCGTGCGCGCAGCATTGCGGGCCGCATCGGTGAAGCCCTCGCCGCTGCCTGCATAGATGATGCCGCGCGATGAGTTGAGCACCATGCCCAGGCCATCCTTGGTGCGACCGGCACGTACGGCTGCGGCGACGTCGCCACCTTGCGCGCCGACACCCGGCACGAGGAATGGCAGATCACCCACCACGCTGCGGATCTCCGCCAGCTCCTGCGGATAGGTGGCGCCGATCACCAGCATGCAGTTGCCGGTGCTGTTCCAGTCGCGCGCGACGCGCTCCGCCACATGCCGGTACAGATGCCTGCCGTCGGCGATGAGGTCCTGGAAATCGCGCGCCCCGGGATTCGAGGTGCGACACAGCACGATGACCCCGCGATCCTTCCACTTGAGGTAGGGTTCGATGGAATCGAAGCCCAGGTAGGGATTCACGGTGACGGCATCGCCGCCATAGCGCTCGAAGGATTCCTGTGCGTATTTCGCAGCCGTGCTGCCAATGTCGCCGCGCTTGGAATCGAGAATCACCGGCAGGCCGGGATGCTTTTCGTGGATGTAGCGGATGGTCTCGAGCAACTGGTCTTCCGCGCCCAGCGCCGCGTAGTGTGCGAACTGCGGCTTGAAACAGCAGGCGTATTCGGCCGTGGCATCGATGATGCGGCGGTTGAATTCGAAGATGGACCGGGGCAGTGCGCGAATATGCGCGGGAATCTTCTCCAGCTCCGGATCCAGCCCCACGCACACCAGGGAATCGTTGCGAGCCGCCGCTTCGTACAGGCGCGAGAGGAATCCGCCCGCGCCGGTCACACCCGCCTCAGTCACGCGTGCCGCTTCCGCGATTCAGGAGCACCACCGCCGTTGCGAACATCGCGATCACCAGGCCCGCCATCATGGCGAAAGCGCCCATCACATTCACATCGCTGGTGCCCAGGAAGCCATAGCGGAAGGCATTGACCATGTGCAGGATGGGATTGACCATCGAGATCTTCTGCGCCCAGGCCGGCAGCAGATCCACCGAGTAGAACACGCCGCCGAAATACGTGAGCGGCGTCAGCACGAAGGCCGGAATCCAGTTCACCTGGTCGAAGTTCTTGGCGAAGATGGCATTGATCAGGCCACCCAGCGAGAACACCGCCGAGGTGAGCAGCACGGCCGCCAGCACCACCGCAATGTTGTGCACCTGCAGGTGGTGCG
Organism: Steroidobacteraceae bacterium; assembly: GCA_035571575.1. Classification (GTDB taxonomy): domain Bacteria; phylum Pseudomonadota; class Gammaproteobacteria; order Steroidobacterales; family Steroidobacteraceae; genus ZC4RG30. The sequence continues at coordinate 20,820 of DATNCK010000365.1, forward strand.
AATGCAGCCAGGTGAATACCAGCGCGACGACGGTAACCACCAGCCCCACCATCACGCCACGCAGCAGGCCGCCGCA
>DATNCK010000366.1:0-12684 GCA_035571575.1 Steroidobacteraceae bacterium
TCTGCGCTGCGATCCAGCGTGAGATAGTCGAGGCCCACATCCACCAGAAAGCGCAGCCGGTCGGCAACTTCCTTGACGATGCGCGCGGCGACGTCGCCACGCCAGCCGGGCAGCAACAGTGTGCTGTAGTGCTGCATCGCATGCGCCACCGACAGCGCGGCCACATCCGGAAGACGCTCGCCACCCACGTACACATTGCGCGACGCCAAGTTCAGCCGCGCGCCATCGCAATCCGGGCAGCGGCGCATGCCGCGATATTTTCCCAGTTCCTCGCGCACCGTCACCGATTCGGTTTCGCGGTAGCGGCGTTCGAGATTCGGCAGGATGCCTTCGAAGGGGTGCGCGCGTTTGGCCGATCGGCCACGCGCATCGGTGTACTTGAAATCGATCGGCGTTTCGCCACTGCCGTGCAACACCGCCTCGCGCACCTTCGCCGGCAGCGTCGACCACGGCGCCTCGATATCGAATTTGTAGTGCAGGCTCAGCGCGCGGATCATCTGGAAGTAGTAGGCATTGCGCCGGTCCCAGCCGCGGATCGCGCCTCCCGCCAGCGACAGGTTCGGATGCATCACCACGCGCTCGGGGTCAAAGAACTCCTGGTAACCCAACCCATCGCAGGTGGGGCAGGCGCCGGCCGGGTTGTTGAACGAGAACATCTTCGGTTCCAGCGGCGGCACGCTGTAGCCGCATACCGGGCAGGCATGCCGGCTGGAGAAAACCGTTTCCTCTCCCTTGCCTGCGGCGGGTGCCAGGCGCGCCACGCCATTGCCCAGACGCAGCGCGGTCTCGAAGGATTCCGCCAGTCGCTGGGCGATTTCGGGCCGGATCTTGAACCGGTCCACCACGGCTTCGATATCGTGCTTGCGCTTCGGATCGAGCTTCGGCGCACTGTCGATCTCGGTGACCGCGCCGTTGATGCGCACGCGCACGAAGCCCTGCGAGGCCAGCTCCGCGAGCAGTTCGTGGTGTTCACCCTTGCGCGACACCACCAGGGGCGCCAGCAGCAGGCAGCTCTCGCCCTCGGGCAGCTTCAGCACCTGGTCCACCATCTGGCTGACCGTCTGGGCCGCCAGGTCGATGCCATGCTCGGGGCAGCGCGGAATGCCGGCGCGCGCATAGAGCAGGCGCAGGTAGTCGTAGATCTCGGTGACGGTGCCCACGGTCGAGCGCGGGTTGTGCGAGGTGGCCTTCTGTTCGATGGCGATGGCGGGCGAGAGGCCTTCGATGCGGTCCACATCGGGCTTGTCCATCATCGACAGGAACTGTCGCGCGTAAGCCGACAGCGATTCCACGTAGCGGCGCTGCCCCTCGGCGTACAGCGTGTCGAAGGCCAGCGACGATTTTCCGGAGCCGGACAGGCCGGTGATCACCACCAGACGGTTGCGCGGCAGATCGACGTCGATGTTGCGCAGATTGTGCGTGCGGGCGCCGCGAACGCTGATCGAATCCATGGAAGCGGGCTCAAGGAAAACGATTACTATAGCCTCCGGGTCAAGCCCGGCGCGCCTATCTGGATACTCGCGGCACTTTCACCGCGGGCTTCCCGTCGCCGCCGCCAGTAGGCTTGTTTCTCACAGCGTTACTCAGGGGTCAGTCATGGCGCGCGGCATCAACAAGGTCATTCTCATCGGCAATCTGGGTCAGGATCCGGAAACCCGCACCACGCCCGGTGGCACCACGGTCACCAACATCCGCATCGCCACCTCCGAGAGCTGGCGCGACAAGCAGTCGGGCGAAATGAAGGAACAAACCGAGTGGCATGGCATCGTGCTGTGGAACAAGCTGGGCGAGATCGCGGCCGAATATCTTCGCAAGGGCTCGCAGGTCTACATCGAGGGCCGGCTGCAGACCCGCAAGTGGCAGGACAAGCAGGGCAATGATCGCTACACCACCGAAGTGGTCGCCAGCGAGATGCAGATGCTGGGTGGCCGCGGCGGTGGCGGTGGCGGCGGTGCTACGCAAGAAACCCGTGATCGGCGCGATCCGGGCGCAGAGGCCGTCAGCGCTCCAGCGGGCGGCAGTGGCAGCGGCAGTGGCGGTTCGGCCGATTTCGACGACGACATCCCCTTTTAAGCCGATCTGAGGCCCATCCGCGTTCCTGGCGGATGGGCGGCCTTCCCCCGAAGGCTTGGGCTTCCGCGGCTGATCCCATCGGGTAAACATTGTGCAATGCACAATGGGTAGAATCCGGGGTCCGAATCCCTGCTTCAGGCCCATGTCCGGACGCTATTTCATCAAGACTTTTGGCTGCCAGATGAACGAGTACGACACCTCCCGCATGGGGGACGTACTCGCCGCCCAGTCAGGTCTGACGGCAGCAGCCGATGAGCAGTCCGCCGACGTGCTGCTGATGAACACCTGTTCCATCCGCGACAAGGCCGAAGACAAGGTCTTCTCTCTCCTCGGCCACTGGCGCGCGCTGAAGAACGAGCGTCCCGGCGTCATCATTGGCGTGGGTGGCTGCGTGGCCAGCCAGGAAGGGGCGGCGATCTTCACGCGGGCCCCGTATGTCGATCTGGTGTTTGGCCCACAGACCATTCATCGCCTGCCCGAGATGCTCAGTGAAATCCGGCGCAGCGGGCGGCGGCAGGTGGATGTCAGCTTCCCGGAGATCGAGAAATTCGATCATCTGCCGGCGCCTACCGCCAAGGGCGCCAGCGCCTTCGTTTCCATCATGGAAGGCTGCAGCAAGTTCTGCAGCTACTGCGTGGTGCCGTATACGCGTGGCGAGGAAGTCAGCCGGCCGGCGGCCTCGGTGCTCGAAGAGGTGCGTGCGCTGGCGGCGCAGGGCGTCGGTGAGATCACGCTGCTGGGGCAGAACGTCAACGCCTATGAGGGACCGCGCGAGAATGCGGCGCCCATGGATCTGGGCGCGCTCATCCTCACCATCGGCGCCATGCCAGGCGTGGAGCGCATCCGCTTCACCACCTCGCATCCGCTGAATTTCAGCGATACGCTGATTGACGCGTTTGCGCGCACCCGCAAGCTGGCCAACCACATGCATCTGCCCGTGCAGAGCGGTTCGGATCGCATCCTGGCGCTGATGCGCCGCGGCTACACCGTGCTCGAGTTCAAGCAGAAGCTGCGCCGGCTGCGCGCTGTGCGCCCCGACATCACCGTGTCCACCGATCTGATCGTCGGCTTTCCCGGTGAGACCGAGCGCGATTTCGAACAGACCCTCGCACTCACCGAAGAAGTGGGTTTCGACCAGTCGTTCAGTTTCATCTACAGCCGGCGTCCGGGCACACCGGCTGCCTCATTGCCCGATGATGTATCGGACGAGATCAAGGCGCAGCGCCTGGCGCGGCTGCAGCAGCAGCTCGACGCGCAGGGCCGCGCAATCAGTCGCGGCATGGTGGGCAGCGTGCAGCGGGTGCTGGTGGAGCGGCCTGCGCGGCGCAATCCCCAGGAACTGGCTGGTCGCACCGAGAACAACCGCTGGGTCAACTTCGACGGCGATCCGCGGCTCATGAACCGCTTCATCGATGTGGAAATCACCGAGGCGATGAACAATTCACTGCGTGGCCGCATTGCCGATGTGGCCCGGCAGGAGGAACGCCGGGCGTGAAACGCGCGCGCGAGAGCACGCTGGCTCAACCGGTCGAGTTCGAACTGCTGCCCGAGGACAACGCGCGGCTGGCGATGCTGTGTGGCCCACTGGACCAGAACCTGCGGCTGGTCGAACAGCGGCTGGGTGTCGAGGTGCGCCGGCGCGGCAACCAGTTCCGGGTGCTGGGCGAGCGCAGCGAGGAGGCCGGGCAGTTGCTGCGCGAGCTGTTCGGCATGACCGAAGGCGGCCAGGAAATCGATCTGCCGGATGTGCACCTGGCGCTGCGCGAATACGAAATCGCCGACGAAGCCGGCAGCGTGCGTGCGGCGCCCGTCATTCCGCTGCCGGGTGAGGATGCTGCGCGCGTCCCGCGTGGACTTATCCGTGCACGCGGCGATCATCAGAAGGGCTATCTGGCCAACATACACGGTCACGATCTCACCTTCGGTATCGGCCCGGCCGGTACAGGCAAGACTTATCTGGCTGTGGCCTGTGCCGTGGAAGCCCTGCACAGCGAGCGCGTGCGCCGCATCGTGCTGGTGCGCCCCGCCGTGGAAGCCGGCGAGCGGCTCGGGTTCCTGCCCGGCGATCTGACGCAGAAGGTCGATCCCTATCTCAGGCCCATGTACGACGCGCTCTACGAGATGATGGGCTTCGACCGCGTGGCGCGCTTCATCGAGCGCAACATCATCGAGGTGGCGCCACTGGCCTTCATGCGCGGCCGCTCGCTGAATGAGTCCTTCATCATCCTCGATGAGGCGCAGAACACCACGCCCGAACAGATGAAGATGTTCCTGACGCGCATCGGCTTCGGTTCGCGCAGCGTGGTCACGGGTGATCTGACGCAGACCGATCTGCCCAGCGGACGGCCTTCAGGATTGCGGCAGGCGCTGGATATCCTGCATTCGGTGTCCGGGGTCGCCTTCACGCATTTCGACTCCGGCGATGTGGTGCGTCATCCGCTGGTGCAGCGGATCGTGCGCGCCTACGAAGAGAAACTGCCATGAGCGCGCGCGCCGGACTCATCGTCGAGTGCCGCTTCGGCACGCGCGCCCCCGTGCCCTCGCAGCGCCTGCTGCAGCGCTGGGCGGATGCCGCACTGGGCAATCGCGGCACGGGCCGCGAGATGGCACTGCAGACCGTAGGGCCGGCGCGCATGCGCGCGCTGAACCGGCGTTATCGCGGCAAGGACAAGCCCACCAATGTGCTCGCTTTCCCGGCCGTGGCGACGGCAGGCGCCCACCCACAGCCGCTGGGCGATGTGGTGATCTGCCCCGCGGTACTGCAGCAGGAAGCCCGCTCTCAGGGCAAGCCCGAACGTGCGCACTGGGCGCATCTGGTGGTGCACGGCACGCTGCACCTCGCCGGCTATGACCACGAACGCGATGAGGATGCCGGGCGCATGGAACGCCGCGAGATCGCGGTATTGCGTTCGCTGGGTTTCCCCAACCCCTATCGGTTGAGTGCACCGCGCGGAGCGCTGCGATGAGCGAGGACACCGGCGCGACCCGCAAGGTGCTGCGGCGCATCCGGCGCCTGGCAGGGCCGAAGGATCGCGCGCAGCTGCTGGACATGCTGCGCGACACCGCCGCCAATGGACTGATCGACGCCGAAGCGCTGTCGATGCTGGAAGGCGTGCTCGAAGTGGTGGATCTGCAGGTGCGCGACATCATGGTGCCGCACAATCAGATGATCTGCGTGCGCCGCGATGATCCGGTGCAGAAGATCCTGACCGTCGCCATCGACTCGGGGCACTCGCGTTTTCCCGTGCTGGATGCGGAAGGAGAAGCGGTAGTCGGCATCCTGCTGGCCAAGGACCTGCTGCATCTGTGCGCAGGGGACCGGTCAGCGGAATTGGCCATCCGCGACTGGATGCGCAAGCCCGTCTTCGTGCCCGAATCCAAGCGCGTCAACGTGCTGCTGAAAGAGCTGCGGGTGGGGCGCAACCACCTGGCCATCGTCGTGGATGAATACGGCAGCGTCGCGGGCCTGGTCACCATCGAGGATGTGATCGAGCAGATCGTCGGTGAGATCGATGATGAATACGACATCGAGGATGAGCAGAACATCCGCCGCGAGGGCGACCGGCAGTTCCTGGTGCGCGGTCGCACACGCATCGGCGATTTCAACGATTACTTCGGTTCGGCCTTTTCCGACGACAGCATCGACACCGTGGCCGGCCTGATCACGCAGCATTTCGGGCGGTTGCCGCGCCGTGGCGAACTGGCGACGCTCGAGGGTTTCGAATTCCGCGTCATGCGCGCCGATCGTCGCCGCGTCGAGGCGCTGCGTGTCACGGCGCCCGCGCAGGAGACGCCATCGGCAGACAGTGTCGCCGCCTCTGAGCAGAGTGGCTGAAGCAGCCTTGATTCCCCCGGGCTGGCGCGGTCGCTGGTTGCAGCGGGTCGCCGCGCTGCTGGCAGGTGCGTCGCTCACTGCCGCATTCGCGCCGCATGATCTGTGGTGGCTGGCCGTGTTGTCGCCCGCGGTCCTGTTGATGCTGTGGCGCTGGGCTCCCGACCCGCGCGAAGGCGCCTGGCTGGGCTGGCTGTTTGGCATCGGCCTGTATGCCAGCGGCACCTGGTGGCTGTACATCTCGATCCGCGTGATCGGCCAGGCACCGATTCCCGTGGCCCTGCTGGTGATGGCGGCGCTGGTGCTTCTCATGGCGGCTTACCAGGCGGGCCTGGGATACCTCGTGGTGCGATGGTTGCTGCCGCGCTCGGTGGGCGGTGTGCTGCTCACCATTCCCGCCGCATGGGTCATCATCGAATGGTGGCGCGGCTGGTTCCTGTCCGGCTTCCCGTGGCTGTCGCTGGGCTATTCGCAGACGGATACCTGGCTTGCGGGTCTGGCTCCCGTGGGCGGCGTGCACCTGATCAGCTTCGTGCTGATCATGGGTGGAGGCGCGCTGGTGACATTGCTGTGCCACGGCAGTTTCTGGCGGCCCCTGGCGCTGGTGGCGTTGCTGCTACCGTGGACGGCCGGGCTGGCACTGCGCAATGTGGCGTGGACCGCAGAGCGTGGTGCGCCGCTGTCGGTGGCCATCCTGCAGGGCGCGATTCCGCAGGAATTGAAATGGCTGGAATCGAACCAGCAGAAGATTCTCGACGAATACGCCGCGCTGCACGAGTCCGCGCTGGACGCCAAGCTCATCGTCTGGCCGGAGTCAGCGTTGCCGGACCTGGCCAATTACTACTCCAGCTACCTGGGTGGCGTGTGGTCCTCGGCGCGGCGGCATGGTTCCTCGGTGCTGATGGGAGTGATGCGCGCCGAGGCCCGTGGTCGCGGCGAAGAACCCATCGCATTCAACTCACTGCTCGCGCTCGATGGCGAAGAGCCTGCGTTTTACGACAAGCGGCATCTGGTGCCTTTCGGCGAGTATTTCCCGGTGCCGCAGTTCGTGCGTGACTGGCTGCGGCTGATGAACCTGCCGCATCTGGATTTCGTGCCCGGCCGCGCGGATCAGCCGCCGATGAAACTGGCCGGTGAAACCGTTGCGGTGAGCATCTGCTACGAAGATGCCTATCCGCAGCAGCTGCGCAGCGCCATGGCGCAGTCCTCGCTGCTGGCGACGGTGACCAACGATGCCTGGTTCGGTCGCTCCGGCGCGCGTTACCAGCATCTGCAGATCGCGCGCATGCTGGCGCTGGAGAGCCGCCGTTATCTGCTGCGGGCAGCCAACGATGGGGTATCGGCAATTGTCGCGCCCGACGGACAGGTGACCGGCAGCGCGCCCGAGTTCAAGCCCGCCGTGCTGCGCGGCATGGTGCAGCCGCGCACGGGGATGACCGCCTACCTGCGCTTCGGCGACTGGCCGATACTTGGGGCTTCGGCCCTGATAATTCTGGGTTTCACCCTGCGGCTCTTGAAAAACCGTCAGAGTACGAGCATTAAGAAGCATTAATCGCGGCTGGGCTGCCTTGCCGGAACCTTCCCGGCGACCCTGAGGTCTACCGGTAGCTTCGCACCCTTGGAGGGTTGATGGAAATGTCAGTGGAACGTTGCAGTGGCAGATTCTTCCTGGTTGTACTGAGCGGCCTGGTGCTGTCGGCGTGTTCGCCGAAGGCATCCACAGCAGTACCGCCCACACCTGTTGCAGGATCGACACCCACAGTGGCTGTTGCGCCACCGATGGTCAGTGGCCTGCCTGATTTCACCGCGCTGGTTGAGCACTACGGCCCGGCCGTGGTGAACGTGCAGGTCACCGAGGGCCGGGCGCGAACGCGTGGCACGGAAGGGCCGGATCAGAACGACCCCTTCGGCGATTTTTTCCGCCGCTGGGGTTTGCCCGGACAGGGCGGTGGTCAGGTCCAGCCGCGCAACTCGCCACCCTCACGCGGTGTGGGTTCGGGGTTCGTGGTCACGCCTGATGGTTACATCATGACCAATGCGCATGTGGTGCGCGATGCCAGCGAAGTCGTCGTGAAGATGACCGACCGCCGTGAATACACGGCCAAGGTAGTAGGCATCGATGACCGCACCGATGTGGCTGTCATCAAGATCGACGCCAAGAATCTGCCTACGGTGCGCATCGGCGATCCCGCCAACCTGCGTCCCGGTCAGTGGGTGGTGGCCATCGGCTCGCCCTTTGGCATGGAGAACAGCGTGACGGCCGGCATCGTGAGCGCCACTTCGCGCACACTGCCCAGCGATCGCTATGTGCCCTTCATCCAGACCGATGTGGCCGTCAATCCCGGCAATTCAGGTGGACCGTTGTTCAACCTGCAGGGCGAAGTGGTGGGCATCAACTCACAGATCTACAGCCAATCGGGTGGCTACATGGGTCTGTCGTTCGCGATTCCCATCGATGTGGCCAATGATGTGCGCAACCAGCTCGTCACCAAGGGCAGGGTCACTCGCGGCATGATCGGCGTGGAACTGCAGCCCATGACTGCGGTGACGGCAGAGGCCTTCGGGCTCGAGCGTCCTGAGGGTGCCCTGGTCCAGCGCGTAACGACCGGCGGGCCGGCCGAGAAGGCCGGCGTCAAAGATGGCGACGTCATCATGGCGGTCGACGGTCGCAAGATCGACTCCGACATCCAGCTGCCGGCCATCATTTCGTCCATCGCACCGGGCAAGGACACGAAGCTGGAAGTGCTGCGCGATCGCAATGTGCGCAAGACGATCACCGTGCGTGTCACCGAGTACAAGGAAGACGGCGCGGGCTCGTCCTCCGATCCCTCGGAGCGCGGCGGTTCGGCTGCGCAGCCGAGTTCCTTCGGCCTGTCGGTGCGCCCGCTGCTGCCTGAAGAGAAGCAGCAGGTCGACACCGAAGGTACCCTGGTAGTCGAAGACGTCAGCGGCCCGGCCGAGAAGGCCGGCGTAGAGCCGGGCGACATCATCCTGGGTGTCAACGGCGTGCGCGTGAAGACGGCGGCGGATCTGACTGCGGCGGTGAAGAAGGCTGGCAAGACTGCGGCGCTGAAGATCCAGCGCGGCGATCGCCAGTACTTCGTCGGCATTCGCGGCGAGTAAGCCGGATAGAGGCCGGGAAATCCCGGCAGATCCGTAAACGTCCGGCGCTTGGGGCGCCGGACGCGTGGGTGGCTCGTGTATTCTTGACGGCCACCCACCCGCTCATTGCCGCATGCAAGAACGATACGAACCCTCTGCTGTTGAGAGTGGCGCCCAGGCCGCCTGGCAGGCTGCCGGCGCCTTCGCCGCTGACGAGTCCGCGCCCGGCGAAAAGTACTACTGCCTGTCGATGTTCCCGTATCCCTCGGGAAGACTGCACATGGGCCATGTGCGCAACTACACCATCGGCGATGTGCTGGCGCGCTTCATGCGCATGCAGGGCCGCAATGTGCTGCAGCCCATGGGTTGGGATGCCTTCGGACTGCCGGCCGAGAATGCAGCCATTGCCAACGGCGTGCCGCCCGCGCAGTGGACGCGCGACAACATCGCCTACATGAAGAAGCAGCTGCAGTCGCTGGGTCTGGCCATCGACTGGAACCGCGAACTGGCCACCTGCGACGCCGACTACTACAAGTGGAACCAGTGGCTGTTCCTGCGCATGCTCGAGAAGGGCATCGCGTACAAGAAGACCGGCGTCGTGAACTGGGACCCGGTCGACCAGACCGTGCTCGCCAATGAGCAGGTGATCGATGGGCGCGGCTGGCGCACCGGCGCGCTGGTGGAGAAGCGCGAGATCCCCATGTACTACCTGGGCATCACGAAATACGCCGATGAACTGCGCGCGGCGCTCGATGGACTGACGGGCTGGCCCGAACGCGTCCGCACCATGCAGGCCAACTGGATCGGGCGCAGTGAAGGCGTGGATGTCGAGTTTCCCTACGCCGAAGACACGAGCGAAGTACTGAGTCGCAAGGGCGCGCTGCGCGTGTTCACCACGCGTGCCGATACGCTGATGGGCGCGACTTATGTGGCCGTGGCCGCCGAGCATCCCATCGCTTTGGCCGCTGCAAAAGAACGCGTCGAACTGGCGGCCTTCATCGATGAGTGCAAACGCGGCAGCACCATGGAGGCCGATCTGGCCACCCAGGAGAAGAAGGGCCTGCCCACCGGCCTGCATGTCCTGCATCCCCTCACGGGCGAGAAGCTGCCAGTGTGGGTGGCCAACTATGTATTGATGGGATACGGCGAGGGTGCGGTGATGGCGGTGCCCGCGCATGACGAGCGCGATTTCGAATTCGCGCAGAAGTATTCCCTGCCGGTGCGCATGGTGATCGCCTCCACCAGCGGCAAGTACGAGGCCGTGGGCGCGCCGTGGCAGGAAGCCTACAGCGAAGATGGCTCGCTGGTGGATTCGGCGCAGTTCACGGGACTTGCATCCGCCGCCGCGGTGGATGCGATTGCCGCGGCGCTGGGCAGCAAGGGCCTGGGCGCCAAGCGCGTGCAGTTCCGATTGCGTGACTGGGGCATCTCGCGCCAGCGTTACTGGGGTTGCCCCATCCCGCTGATTCACTGCAGCGCCTGCGGCACCGTGCCTGTGCCCGACAAGGATCTGCCGGTGCGCCTGCCGGAGCATCTGGTGCCGGATGGCAGCGGGAATCCCCTCGGCAAGACGCCTGCGTTCTTTCAGTGCCAGTGTCCGAAGTGTGGCGCCGACGCGCGCCGCGAGACCGACACGATGGACACTTTCGTGGATTCGTCGTGGTATTTCCTGCGCTACGCCAGCTCCGGCAACGACGCCGCGATGGTGGATGCGCGCGCCAACTACTGGCTGCCGGTGGATCAGTACATCGGTGGTATCGAACACGCCATCCTGCACTTGTTGTATTCACGTTTCTGGACGCGGGTGATGCACGAGATGGGCCTGGTGAAGACGCCAGAGCCCTTCGCGAATCTGCTCACCCAGGGCATGGTGCTGAATCATATCTTCCATCGCACGCCCGCCACCGGCCGCCGCGAATACTTCAATCCCGCCGACGTGGATCTGGTCATCGATGCCAATACACGGGCGGCAACCGCAACGTTGAAGAAGGACGGTTCTGCCGTGACCTACGAAGGTCTTGGCACCATGTCCAAGTCGCGCGGCAATGGCGTCGATCCCAATGCGCTGGTGGAGAAATACGGCGCGGATACCGCGCGCCTGTTCATGATGTTCACCGCGCCGCCGGAACAGTCTCTGGAATGGAGCGACGAGGGCGTGCTGGGCGCAAACCGCTTCCTGCGCCGTTTGTACAAAGCCGTCTTCGATCACGTGTCGGCGGGCGGCCCAGTGGACAAGGCTGCTGTGACCGCGGCATTGGCTGGCGCATTGCCGGGCGGCGATCGCGACCTGCGCCGCATTGCGCACCAGACGCTGGCCAAGGTCGAAGATGACATCGGTCGGCGGCGTGTATTCAACACTGCGGTGGCCAGCGTGATGGAGCTGCTCAACGCCATCGGTCGCCACGCGGCAGCCGAGACCACGTCCACTGCCCGTGCCGTGCGGCAGGAGGCGCTGGAGATCGCGGTGATGAGTCTCGCACCCATCGTGCCGCATATCTGTCACCAGCTCTGGCAGGATCTGGGTCAGGGCGGCGAACTGTGGCGCACCCGCTGGCGCAGTGTGGACAAGACGGCGCTGGTGCAGGATGTCATCGAGATCGTCGTGCAGGTGAATGGGAAACTGCGTGGACGCGTCAGCGTGGCGCCGGCGGCTTCGGACGATGAGGTGCGCGCAGCGGCGCTGGCCGATGAGAACCTGCGCCGGTTCTTCGAAGGCCGGGAGCCGAAGAAGGTGATCGTCGTGAAAGGCAAGCTGGTCAACGTGGTGGTGTGATCATGCACGGCAAAACAAGGCAGACGCGGTCGTTGCTGGCGCTTGGCGCCCTGGCGTTGCTCACCGCCTGCGGGTTTCATCTACAGGGGCGGCAGGTGCTGCCGGCCGTGCTGGCCACGGTTCATGTCGAGCCGGCAGACCGGCAGAGCGAGTTCATCCGCGCATTGCGCGCGTCGCTGTCCGCCTCGGGTGCGAACGTGGCAGCCGCGGCCGCAGAGCAGATCACGGAAGTCCACATCCTGCGCGACGAATTCGCGGAACGCGTGTTGTCCGTGGATGCACGCAATATTCCCACCGACTACGAACTCACCTACACCGTGCAGGTGCAGGTGCGCGCGCAGCAGCGTGAACTGCTGCCGCCGGAGAAGTTCGAACTGTCGCGCATCTACAGCTTCGATGAACGCAAGCTGCTGGCCAAGGAGCGAGAGAAAGAGATCCTGCGCGAGGCGCTGGCCCGCGACCTGGCCAGCGTGGTCACACGGCGGCTGTCGACACTGCAGTAATGCTGCAGCTCGCCGGTCTCGACCGTGTGGCGATCGGCGTACTGCTGGATCGCTACGGGCTTGAGCTGCGCGTGGTGGCGCCCGAAGTGGAAATTCCCGGCAGTTACTGGGGTGAGTCCGAGGCGGGTCTCAAGGGCAGCGTGCTGTACGCCCGGCCCGACACACCGCTGCACTCGGTGCTGCACGAGGCGGCGCATTTCATCTGCATGAGCCCGGAGCGCCGTGTGGCACTGGATCGGGACGCCGGCGGCGATGACGCCGAGGAATGCGCGGTGTGTTACCTGCAGCTGCTGCTGGCCATGCAGCTGCCGCAATGCGGATTCGCGCGCGCCTGCGACGATATGGATGAGTGGGGCTACAGCTTTCGGCTGGGTTCCACACGCGCCTGGTTCGAGCAGGAC